>DATAPS010000487.1:0-23112 GCA_036265085.1 Acetobacteraceae bacterium
CGCTTCGCCGCCCGTAGCGGCGGCCGGCTGCCGCTGAGCGTGGAGGGCGCGCGGGAACCGCTGCCGCTCGAATACCATGTCCCAGTGCCGTCGGCCCAGGTGAAGTCGGCCGTGCTACTCTGCGGCCTCAACGCTCCCGGCCTCACCGTCGTGGAGGAGCCGGAAGCGACGCGCGACCATAGCGAGAACATGCTCGGTCATTTCGGAGCCGAGGTCAGCGTCGAGACCGCCGGCAGGGGCCGCGTCATCACCCTGCGCGGCCAACCCGAGCTGCTCGCCGCCGACGTCGCGGTCCCCGGGGACCCGTCTTCGGCCGCCTTCCCGCTGATTGCCGCGCTGCTGGTACCCGGCTCCGTGCTGCGCATCGAGGCGGTCGGCCTCAACCCGCTCCGCACCGGCCTATTCGCGACTCTGCGAGAGATGGGGGCGTCGCTGACGGTCGAGAATCAGCGCATCGAAGGCGGCGAGCCGGTCGGCGACATCGTCGCCCGCCACGGCACGCTGCGCCCCGTCGAGGTGCCGCCCGAGCGGGCGCCGAGCATGATCGACGAATACCCGATCCTCGCGGTCGTCGCCGCCTGCGTGCCCGGCACGACGCGGATGCGTGGCTTGCGGGAGCTGCGCGTCAAGGAGAGCGACCGGCTCAGCGCCACCGCCGCCCTGCTCGCTGAGAATGGCGTTCGCGTCGAGATCGAGGGCGACGATCTGATCGTGCACGGCACCGGCCGTTCCCCGGCGGGCGGCGGCCTCGTCGCGACGCATATGGACCACCGGCTCGCGATGAGCGCGCTCGTGCTCGGCCTGGCCGCCGAGCAGCCCGTGGCGATCGACGACAGCGGCTTCATCGATACGAGCTTCCCCGGCTTCGTCGCACTGATGAACGGAGTGATCGGCAACGGCGGCGCGGAGGCGCTGATGGCCGCCTAACCCAGGACTACCCGCGCATCGTCATCCTCCCGCTCGTCGCGAGCGGAAGACGCAACGGCGGAGGAACCATGGCCGGCGGAACGGGGCTGCGCCCTATGCGTGAGCAACGCCTGCATGTGCGGGTCGCGTCTTTCTGTTTTCTGTGCTGCTTCTCGAAAGCCACGGCATCACGGCGATGAGCTGCGCGATCCCCTCCTTGGTGGACGCGCGCAACGTCCGGCCGCCACGCCGGATCCAGACGCAGGTTCTCGTCGTCGGCGCCGGGCCGGTCGGCCTCGCGCTCGCGATGGATCTCGCGTGGCGCGGAATAGACGTCGTGGTCGCCGAGATGCGCGGGCGCCGCCAAGCGCCGAGCGTAAAGTGTAATCACGTCGCCGCCCGCACGATGGAGACCTTCCGCCGCCTTGGCATCGCCGCCGCCGTGCGGGACGCCGGCCTCCCGCCTGATTACCCCAACGACGTCGCCTATCGCATCACCACGACCGGCACCGAACTAGCGCGCATCCCAATTCCGTGCCGCGCCGAGCGCTACACGGCAACCGGCGGTCCCGATACGCGGTGGCCGACGCCCGAGCCGCCGCACCGCATCAACCAGATCTATCTCGAACCGATCCTGTTCGCCCACGCGGAGGCGATGCGCGGCTGCACGATCCTCAATCTGACCCGCGTGACCGGCTTCATCCAATCCGAGACCGGCGTGATCGCCCGCGCGGACCCGCTCGACGAGGGCGAAGCGATGGAGATCCGCTGCGAATATCTCGTCGGCTGCGAGGGCGCCAGATCGGCGACACGGCGCGCGATCGGCGCAACGCTGCACGGGGATGCCGAGATCGGCCGGGTGCAATCCACCTTTATCCGCGCGCCCTCACTACTCGGGCAGCTGACGGAGAAGCCGGCCTGGGGCACCTTCTCGCTGAACCCGCGCCGCAGCGGCAACGTCTATGCGATCGACGGCCGCACCACGTGGCTCGTGCACAATTATCTTCGCCCCGGCGAGCGCGATTTCGAGGCGGTCGATCGCGACGGCTGCTTGCGCGCGATCCTCGGGGTCGGCAGCAACTTCGAGTACCAGATCATCAGCAACGAGGACTGGATTGCGCGGCGCCTAGTCGCCGACCGGTTCCGTCAGCGCCGCGCTTTCATCTGCGGAGACGCGGCGCATCTGTGGGTGCCGATGGCTGGCTACGGCATGAATGCGGGGATCGCCGACGCCGTGAACCTGTCGTGGCAACTCGCTGCGGTGCTGCACGGTTGGGCGCCGGACGCGATCCTCGACGCGCACGAGGCGGAGCGCCAGCCGATCACCGAGCAGGTGTCACGCTACGCGATGAACCACGCGCTTGCCCTCGCGAAGCAGCGCAACGCCGTGCCCGCCGAGATCGACGATCCCGGTCCAGCCGGCGCGGCGGCCCGCGCGCGTGTCGAACCCCGCATCTCTGGCTGCGCGACGGGGGCTCGCTCTACGACGCGCTCGGTCCCGAATACACGCTGATCCGCACTGATCCCGCCGTGCCGGTCGATGCGTTATTGGCCGGGGCCGCACGGCGCGGCGTTCCGATGACGCTGCTCGACATCGACGCGGCGGAGGCGACAACCCTGTACCCGGAGAAACTCGTGCTGTCCCGGCCTGACCAGCATGTCGCCTGGCGCGGCGACGCCCTGCCGCCCGCTCCCCTCGCGCTCGTCGATCGTGTCCGGGGCGCGGGACCGGCGCGTCGGACCGGACGGCGCTCCGATCAGGCGGTCTTGGGATCGACTGCGACGTAATCTGCCCTGGGACGGATCAGCGATCCGTCGGCCCAAGGCTCCAGCGCGTGCGCGATCCAGCCGACCGTGCGTCCCGTCGCGAAAAGCGTGAAGGCGGCGGCGGGCGGCAGGCCGAAGCAGCGCTCGACCGCCTCGAGCGGCTCGAACGGGGCGACCGGTTGATGGGCTTCGGGCACCGCGTCCTTTCGCGTGCGCGACCCGCGCTCGGACGTCGCGAAAGCGGCGGTCACGAGCCTCGAGCCGGATGCCGGCCGACTGTGCGACGCCGAGGCGGTGGAATCGGCGGCGCTGGCGATCCTCGGCCGGCGGAAACCCAGCCGCTCGTTGCAGACCAATCTCGAGTTCCACACGGCGTTCTTGCTGGAGGCGCTCGGCAGCCCCCGCGACGCTTTCACCGGCGTCTTCGCGGCGGCGCGCGTGGTCGGCTGGATCTCGCACGCGCAAGAGCAGGCGCGCAGCAACCGGCTGATCCGACCGCAGTCGCGATATGTCGGGCCGAAACCGGGCAGACCCGGCTGACGCCAGGCGCGGGCTCGCGTATGAGGCGCGGATGCCGCGCCTCATCATCGCGATCGATGGTCCCGCCGCCGCCGGCAAAGGCACACTCGCCCGCCGTATCGCCGCGTATTTCGGGCTGCCCCATCTCGACACCGGCCTGCTCTACCGCGCCGTCGGCCGCCGCGTGCTCGACGGCGGCGGCGATCCATCCGACCCAGCGACCGCCGAGGCCGCGGCGAAGGCGCTGCGGCGCGAGGATCTCGACCGACCCGACCTGCGCGGCCCAGAGGCCGACGAGGCGGCGAGCCGGGTCGCCGCGATCCCGGAAGTGCGTGCCCCCCTTCTTGCCTTTCAGCGCGGCTTCGGCGGAGCGCACGGCGCGGTGCTCGACGGGCGCGACATCGGGACGCGCATCTTCCCCGACGCGCCCGCCAAGCTGTTCGTGACCGCCAGCACCGAGGAGCGCGGCCGCCGCCGCTGGCGCGAACTGATCGAGCGGGGGCAGCCGGCTGACCTCGCCGCCGTCACGGCGGATTTGCGCGAACGTGACGCGCTCGACGGCGCCCGCGCCGCCTCCCCGCTCCGTCCGGCGGACGATGCCGTCGAGATCGACACCACATCGCTCGACGCTGATGCCGTCTTCGCCCGTGCCCTGAAAGTGATCGAATCGCGGATCACGGCGGCCGCCCCATGACCTTCTTCGACGGCTTGACGCTCACCCGCATCGAGGTACCCGGCGGCACGATCCGCTTCCGCCGTGGTGGGTCCGGGCCGCCTTTGCTGTTGCTGCACGGTAATCCGCAGACCCACGCGATGTGGCACGAGGTCGCGCCCGCCCTCGCCGAGCGCTTCACCGTCGTCTGCCCCGACCTGCGCGGCTACGGCGGCAGTCACAAGCCGCCGGCCACGTCCAATCACGCCCCCTACGCGAAGCGCGAGATGGCGCGCGACCTCGTCGACCTGATGGACGCGCTCGGCCACCGGACCTTTCGCATCGGCAGTCACGACCGCGGCGCCCGGGTCGCGCACAGGCTGGCGATCGATCATCCAGACCGGGTCGAGAAGCTGGCGGTCCTCGATATCGTGCCGACGATCGAGCACTTCGAGCGCACCGACATGTCGTTCGCGCTCGGCTACTATCACTGGTTCTGGTTCGCCCAGCCGCATCCCTTCCCGGAGAACCTGATCAACGCAGCCCCGGTTGTGTGGTGGCGGGCCGCGACCTCGCGCGAGTTGAAGGGCGACGACTTCTTCGACCCCGAAGCGCTGGACGACTACCTCGCCGCCGCCCGGGATCCCGCTGCCATCACTGGCATGTGCGAGGACTATCGTGCGGCCGCCACGATCGACCTCGTCCACGACCGCGAGAGCCGCGCCGAAGGCCGCCGCGTCCACTGCCCGATGCTCGTGCTCTGGGGTGCCAAAGGCCGGATCGGCACTTGGTACGAGCCGCTCGCGATCTGGCGAGCCTATTGCGCTGCGCCTGTCACCGGCGGGGCGGTGAACTCAGGACACTACGTCGCGGAGGAGGCGCCGAACGAGGTGCTCGACTGGTTCGGCCGGTTCTTCGGATCGTAGCTTTGTCCCGCTGTCCCGCTTGTCCCAGTTCCTAGGGGTTTGGGACAAGCGGGACAGCGGGACAAAGCCGCAGGTTTCGGACCGGGTCTCTGCGGCCTGGGAAGGGGGCGCTGCCGCGGGAGGCCAGCGAGGGTGTGTCTAGAGTAGGGAGGCTTTAGTCCGGCAATATGCAGGATGTAGGGCTGAGAGGCTGAATGGGTTGAGGTCGGATCTGATCCAAGCCTATCACGTCTAAACCTTGTCCCGCTGTTCCACGTCTATGGGAAGTGGGACAGGCCCGGGGAGGCGTTGCCGGCAATGTGCCTTGCCGGAAATGGCGGATCGAGTTCCGCCCTACGGCTTCCTGGGGGTGAATGAGAGACGGCACACAGGCTGTTTTGTCCCGCTGTCCCGCTTGTCCCAAACACCAGGGAAGTGGGACAGCGGGACAGCCGTTCGGGCCAGTTTACAGCGGTTTTGCTTGACTTCCGATCCGCGAGCATTATTTCTCGATCCTGCGATCATAGCCCGTGCACCTTTGGCCCGATCGCCCGCGACGGCGGCTCAACTGCCCCACGGATCAGTCCCCTCAACCCGGCCCGCGCCACTTCCGCGCGGGCAAGTCGTGTTGCCGGCAGCCAAATTCCGGAGGCGCGCATACACCCAGCGGCGCACCAGGCGCCGCCAACAGGATACATCGACCCACATGCCAGCCAGCGCTGCTGCTGAAACACTTATCCACGACCACACGGGCGGCGAGGACTTCGCCTCCCTCCTCGATGAGACCCTCGGTCGCGACAGCGGCTTCGACGGGTCCGTCGTCACCGGCAAGGTCGTCCGGCTCACCGACGAATACGCCATCGTCGATGTCGGCCTGAAGAGCGAGGGCCGAGTCGCCCTCAAGGAATTCGGCCCGCCGGGCCAGAAGCCGGACGTCAAGCCCGGCGACCACATCGAACTCTATGTCGAGCGCTACGAGGACCGGGACGGGTCGATCGTGCTGTCGCGCGAGAAGGCGCGCCGCGAGGAGGCCTGGACCAACCTCGAGAAGGCCTTCGAAGGCCAGCAGCGCGTCAACGGCACGATATATGGGCGCGTGAAGGGCGGCTTCACCGTCGATCTCGGCGGGGCGGTCGCGTTCCTCCCCGGCAGCCAGGTGGACATCCGCCCGGTGCGCGACGTGGGCCCCCTGATGGGCACGCCGCAGCCGTTCCAGATCCTCAAGATGGACCGCGCGCGCGGCAACATCGTCGTCTCGCGCCGTGCCGTCCTCGAAGAGACCCGTGCGGAGCAGCGCAGCGAGCTGATCCAGGGCCTCAAGGAAGGCATGATCCTCGACGGCGTCGTGAAGAACATCACCGACTACGGCGCCTTCGTGGACCTCGGCGGTGTCGACGGCCTGCTGCACGTCACCGACATCGCGTGGCGCCGCATCAACCATCCGAGCGAGGCATTGCAGATCGGCCAGCAGGTGAAGGTGCAGGTCATCCGCTTCAACAGCGAGACCCAGCGCATCAGCCTCGGCATGAAGCAGCTCGAGGCCGACCCGTGGGAGGGCGTGGCCGCGAAGTATCCACCGGGCGCCAAGTTCTCGGGGCGCGTGACCAACATTACCGACTACGGCGCCTTCGTGGAGCTCGAGCCGGGGGTCGAGGGCCTGGTCCACGTCTCGGAGATGTCGTGGACGAAGAAGAACATGCACCCCGGCAAGATCGTCTCGACCTCGCAGGAGGTGGAGGTGATGGTGCTCGACGTGGACAGCGCCAAGCGCCGCATCTCGCTCGGCCTCAAGCAGGTTCAGCGGAACCCGTGGGAGCTTTTCGTCGACGAGCATCCGATCGGCACGGTGGTCGAGGGAGAGATCCGCAATATCACCGAGTTCGGCCTGTTCGTGGGCCTCACCCCGGACATCGACGGCATGGTTCACATGTCCGACCTGTCCTGGGACGAGCCGGGCGAGTTGGCGATCGCGAAGTTCGAGAAGGGCGAGACGGTCAAGGCGAAGGTGCTCGACGTCGATGTCGAGAAGGAGCGCATCAGCCTCGGCGTGAAGCAGCTCCAGGACGACCCGGCGGCGAGCGTGCTGAGCCACGTCAATAAGGGCGACATCGTCACCTGCGTGGTTACCGCGATCCAGTCGAACGGCATCGAAGTGAAGGTCGACGAGGTGCTCAGCGGCTTCATCCGCCGCGCCGAGTTGGCGCGCGACAAGGCGGATCAGCGCCCCGACCGCTTCGCGGTGGGCGAGCGGGTGGACGCCAAGATCACCGGCATCGACCGTGCGGCTCGCAAACTCCAGCTCACGATCAAGGGCAAGGAGGTCGAGGAGGACAAGCAGGCGATGGCGGAGTTCGGCAGCTCCGACAGCGGCGCGTCCCTCGGCGACATTCTGGGGGCTGCGATCCGGCGGCGGAACCAGCAGGCGCAGTCGGACAGCTGAGCGCCGGAAATGGTGGATGTCCCGTCGCTCACCCACCCTACGGACCTGTGCCGTAGGGTGGAAAAGCGCAGCGCATTCCACCGTTCTCTCCAGCGTCTCCGCGCATGAGCATCGAAGTCGATCTCCTGATGGACAGGCGGCGCCTCAAGCGCCGCCTTGCCTTCTGGCGCGTCATCGCCGTCGTCGCGGTGCTCGCCTGTATCGCCCTCGGTTTCGCGCGCGCGGGTGCCGGCATCGCGCGGGCACATGTCGCGCGGCTCACGGTCGACGGCATCATCACCGATGACCGCCAACTGACGCGGGAGATCGACCGCGTTGCCCGCGACGACAGCGCAAAGGCGCTCATCGTCGCGATCGACAGCCCGGGCGGCAGCGTCGGCGGCGGCGAGAGCATCTACAACAGCGTCGCCCGCGTGGCCGCGGCGAAGCCGGTGGTCGCCGTCATGGGCGGTACCGCCGCGTCCGCCGGCTACATGATCGCGATGCCCGCGCAGCGCATCTTCGCGCAGGGCTCGACACTGACCGGCTCGATCGGCGTCATCCTGGAGACCGGCGACGTCTCCGGCCTCCTCGCCAAGATTGGCGTCAGCGCCGACCCGATCGTCTCCGGCCCGCTCAAGGCTCAGCCGAGCTTCGTGAAGCCGCTCTCCCCGGAGGGTCACGACGTGCTGCAGGGGCTCGTGAACAACCTGTTCGACCAGTTCGTCCAGAAGGTCGCCAACGGCCGCCATATGCCGGCGGACCGTGTGCGCCAGCTCGCGGACGGGCGCGCTTATACAGGGCAACAGGCATTGCAGCTTGGGCTCATCGACCAGATCGGCGGCGAGGCGGAGGCGCGCGCTTGGCTGCAATCGGAGAAGAAGGTATCGGCAAGCCTGCCGGTCACCGAGGTCCGCACCCGCAGCTTCGCTCAGCGGGCGCTCGGCGCGAGTCTCGGCCTGCTCTTCGTCCATGCGCTGAAAACCGTGAAGCTTCAAGGGCTTAACCTTGACGGTGCCTGGGCGCTCTGGCAGCCTTCGAATATGTGAGCCCCGCCGCCCGCCGCAGGGAGCGTGGGACTGGCTCGGGGGGCGCCATGACGAAGTCCGAACTGATCGCGGAGCTCTCGACCGCCAATCCGCATCTGCGCGCAGGTGACGTCGAACTGATCGTCGCGACGATCTTCAATGAGATCACGGCCGCCCTCTCCCGCGGCGAGCGGGTGGAGTTGCGCGGCTTCGGCGCGTTCACCGTCAAGAAACGCGACGCGCGCACCGGCCGCAATCCGCGCACTGGCGAAGCGGTCCCGGTTGACGAGAAGGTCGTGCCGTTCTTCAAGGCGGGCAAAGAGCTGCGGGAACGCGTGAACCGCGTGCGCTCCAGCCCCCGCGCGCTCCCTCAACGGGCCTCTGCATGAAAATCTTCATCCGCCTCGTCATTGCCATTCCGCTCCTGCTTATCCTGGTGCTGTTCGCACTTTCGAACCGGCAACCGGTCGATCTCGCCTTCTGGCCGACCGACTATGTGCTGACAGGCGTGCCGCTCGCGCTCGCCATCCTGGTGGCCGCCGCCGTCGCGTTCTTCATCGGCGCGCTGATCCTCTGGTTCGCGCTGCTCGGTGCCAGGAGCCGCGCGGCACGTGCGGAGCGAGCGCGCAGGATGCTGGAGGAGCAAGTCAAGGAGCTGAAAGCACGGGAGTCACGCCCGGCCTCCGTCCGCCCGGGAACGGCCGTCACGGTCGCCTCCTGACGATGCCCCCGATCGGCCTGATCGCGGCGCTCGACACCACCGACCTGCAGCAGGCCCGCGCGTGGGCGCAGGCGGTGCGGCCGCATTGCGCGATGCTCAAGCTCGGCCTCGAATTCTACTTGACCCACGGCGTGGCCGGGCTGCGCGGCCTCGGCAGCGACCTGCCGATTTTCCTCGATCTCAAGCTGCACGACATCCCAAACACGGTCGCGGGCGCCGTCCGCGCCGTGCTCCCGCTCGCCCCACGCATGCTGACGCTGCACGCGGCAGGCGGCGCCGCGATGGTGAGCGCGGCCAGGCGGGCGAGCGAGGATGCGGGACCGGACCGCCCACTGCTGCTTGGCGTGACCGTGCTCACCAGCCTGGATGCGGAGTCGCTCGCCGCCATAGGCGTTGCGGGCGGTCCCCGCCAGCAGACGATGCGGCTCGCGCGCCTCGCTATCGACGCGGGCGCTGACGGGCTCGTGTGCAGCGCGCACGAGGCGGCGATGCTGCGCGCAGCCTTCGCCAACACGGTCACGCTCGTCGTGCCCGGCATCCGCCCGGCGAGCGCCGCGGCAGACGACCAACGCCGCACGATGACGCCGCGCGACGCCGCCGAGGCGGGCGCCGACTGGCTGGTGATCGGCCGTCCGATCACCGACGCCGCCGATCCAGCAAGCGCGGCGGCGGCGATCGCGGCGGAGCTGGCCCCTGTCTGATCTGGCGGTCCGCGTGAAGATCTGCGGCATCAACAGCGCCGCCGCGTTCGACGCCGCGGTCGAGGCGGGTGCGGATTGGGTCGGCTTCGTGTTCTTCCCGCCCTCCCCGCGCGCCCTCTCGCCTGCGCAGGCGGCGACAATCTCGGCGCGCATCGCCGGCGGTCCACCTCGCGTCGGGCTATTCGTCGAGCCGTCCGAGGCGCAGATCGCGCGCGTGCTCGACGCGCTGCCGCTCGACATCCTCCAGCTTTACGCCGCGCCGGATCGCGCGGCCGCGTTGCGGGTACGTTTTGGCCAGCCGGTGTGGCGGGCGGTCGGAGTCACCGAACTCGGCGATCTGCCGTTGACGCCGGAGCCGGTCGACGGCTTCCTGATTGAGGCCAAACCGCCGCCGGACGCCACCCGGCCGGGTGGTAACGCGATCGCGATCGATTGGACGCTCACGCAGGACTGGGCGCCCCCCCTGCCTTGGCTGCTCGCAGGCGGCCTCACGCCGGACAATGTCGCGGACGCCATCCGTCTCAGCGGCGCCCTTGCGGTCGACGTGTCGTCAGGGGTGGAGCAGGCGAAGGGCATGAAGCATCCGGCGCTGATCCGCCGATTCATCGCCCGAGCGAAGGCAGCGACCGCGGTGACGCAAGCGATCTGATACCAACGGCCGAGACCGGATCAGGCGGAGACGTGATCACTCCGACGACCGAGGGGGCGGGCAGAACCGGCCCCTTTTTTGCGGTCAGGCCGACAGGGCCCGTACGCGGCGGCGCTCGGACGGCATGACCGGCGTCGCGGGCCGAGACTTCACCGCCGTTCCCGCGACCGTCTCCAGACGGTCTAAAATCCGCAGTCCGACCGCCCGGTGCCCATGCGTGCGGAATACGTCAGCCTGTCCACGCAATGCAATCTCCCGACCCCGCGCCGGATCGCGCAGGATCGGCGTGAGCAGCGCATGAGCATGGTCGAGATCCGCCTCCGCCCAGCTCTGGCCCCGGGCATGCGGATAGTCGCTGCGTTTAAGCTTCACCAGCTTGTGCCGAACCAGCAGCGAGTTGTATTGCGTCATGAAGTCGAGATTGCCGGACCAGCCGGTGCCCATCGCGAGGCGCCCAAGCGACATCGCCTCGCCGAGGCCGCGGCCGAAGCCCTCGGCACGATGGAGCGAAAGGAAGCAGTCGCAGGCACGGATAAGGCTGCGGACCGCGAATGCATCGAGTGGCTCGGCGATCACCTTCAGCCGCGGATTTGGCCGCAACCCGTCAGCCCAGGCACGGGCGTCCTGATCGCGGTCCTTCACCTTAAGCACAAGCTGAATGTCGAGAAACGGCTGCTCCGAGCATAGGCGTTCGAACAGCGCGATTCCCGCCGTCGGGTTCTTCCGGCTCGCGTAGGACGAGAGATCGAACATCTGCAGCAGCACGAACGCGGATTCGCGGACGCCGAAGGCGCGGCGCGGCAGGAACGGCCCCTGCGGCAGTTCGACCGACTGTCCGATCAGCGTGCTGTCGAGGCCTGCTCGCGCCAAGCTGTCGCGGATGAAGCCGGACAGCGCCCAGACCTCGTCGAAACGTCGCAGTTGCTCCGCCCACACCTCCGGATACGTCGGCAGCTCCCAGGCGGGGACGACGATGTTGTACCCCGCGTCGAAATCGCCGCCGCGCCTCGCGAAGGAATCGAGCGCGCGCTCGACCTCGTCACCGTTGACGTGAAAGATGCGAATGCCGCCCGCAGCAGACTCGCGCTCACGCCTGCCGATCAGCGCCTGATGCGCGGGGTCACCGCGTTCCGCGAAGCGGAACACATCGAGTACGCCGGCGTCGATTCCCGCGGCGGCGCAGGCGGCAATGTGCGACCGCATCTGCTCGCCCATGCCGATCGACGCGAAAGGATGGCCGATCAGCGTCACCGGAAGCGGGACGGAATCGCCTTCGAGAGCCGGGATGCGGCGCTCGCTCACGCGAAGCGGGCCGCGTCGAGCGCGTCGCGCAATCCCTCGAGCCACGCATGCCCATACGCCATGTCCGGCTCGAGATGCGCGCCTTCCGCCCACTCGTTCCACGCATTGATGAACAGCAGGCGGGATTCCCCCATGTGGAAGCTGCGGACTTCCTCGATCTTGGCCTCGGCAAAGGCGCGGAACGCGGCCGGTGAGACGTTGTCGAAGCTGGTGCCGAGCAGCGGCTGGCGCGCCGTGTTGTCCCACGAGGCGAAGATCGCCGGGTAGCGGATATAGGGCACGCCGGGACGGGTGACGAAGGAAGCCGCGGTTTCGGCGTAGTCGTAGCGGTAGCCGCTCCACCCGTTCTTCAGGATGTCCGTCGCGCCGTTTGCCGGGACCGCCCGTTTGTGCGGCGGGAACTCGACCGCGGCGTCGAAGCCGAGGTCGGCCGGCTCGATCCCGCGATCCGCGGCCTCCATGCTTTCGACATAGATCAGGTGCACGCCGTCGAAACCCGCCGCGGCGAACGCGCCCCGGCATTGCGTGGCGAAGCGCTTCGGCTCGGGGATTTGCAGCGGGCGGTAGACAAGGAAGATCGGCTTGCCGTCCAGGCGGAGTGCCCGCGGATCGGCGGCGTAGGCGGTCACGTCGTCGAGGATCGCGCGGATCGTGTCCTCGTCGTAGTGCTGTTCCAGCAGGATCTCGCGCGTGCCGCCGTCCCAGTGCTTCGTCCAGTTCTCGTTCGCCCAGCAAAGGCAGAAGTGGAAGGGGATTTCCGGATTCTCGCGCAGCAGTTCGAGAGGTCGCGAGAGCACACGGCGGCCGCCGAAATTGTAGTAATAGATGCTGAATCCTTCGATTCCGTATCGGGCCGCGAGCGCCGCCTGCTGCCGTAGCACCTGCGGATTGCGCAGGTCGTAGAAGCCGAGATCGGCCGGGAGGTGCGGCTGGTAGTGGCCGGCATAGCTCGGCCGTGCCTTGGCGACGTTGGTCCACTCGGTGAAGCCGGCGCCCCACCACAGGTCGTTCTCTACCGTCGGATGGAACTGCGGGAGGTAGAACGCGATCGGCCGCACGCGATCCATCTCGCACAGCCGCTCGCCCCAGCGCTCGACGAGCTTGTGCTGGTTGCGGGCGATCCCGCGCAGCTTACGCGCGACCGACTGGCGGTTGTTCGACACGCTGAGGTGATGGACGACCACCGCGTCGTGTACGAAGCGGACCCGATGCCCCCCCGCCTGCAAGCGTAGACAGAGATCGACGTCCTCGCAGTACGCCGGCTTGAACGCCTCGTCGAACGGATCGCCGTCGATCATCTCGCGGCGGACCAGAAGGGCCGCGCCGGAGCAGTACGGCACGTCCCGGTCGCGCCCGTACGCGGGATCGGCGGGGTCGTCGAACAGCCCGACCATCCCCGACTCGCCGTTCGGCTTGACGTAGCAGCCCGCTTCCTGAAGCAGGCCGTCAGGATAGATCAGCTTGGGTCCGGCGGCGGCGATGCCCGGATCACCATCCAACGCCGCGACGAGGCGGTCGATTGCATCCGGTCGAAGCTCGGTGTCGTTGTTGAGGAACAGCACGTACACGCCGCGGCTGCGACGGAATGCCGCGTTGCACGTGCGCAGGAAGCCGTCGTTGCTGTCCTGCCGGAGATAGATGAGGCCCGGTATCCGGCCGAGTTGCGCCGCGTCAGGATCGGTCGAGCAATCGTCGGCGACGATCACCTCGCATGCGCTCTTCGGTGGCGCGGCCGCGATCGAGCGGAGGCAGGCGAGCGTGTACGCAACCTCGTTAAACATGGGCACGATGATCGAGACCCGCGGCATTTTGCGAGGCGGGAACCGAAGCGCTGCGGTCCGCGCGCGCTTGGCGGAGCGGCTGGTGCGACTTCGCCCTGCGGCGGCGAGCGCGGCGTCCTTGCGCGCCTGCCGCGCGGCCGCGATCCGCCGACCGATGCCCTCGTAGGGTGCCATGGTCGATTCCGCGTCGATCGGCACCGGCGCACCGGCGTCCACCTGCGCCGTCGCGCCGGTCGAGCGTCGGACGAACTCCTGGCGCTCAGCGATCGCTTGCCGGCCTTCGGTTCGCCCGTAAAGCAGATAGTGGCAGAGCGGGGGCACGTCGCTCTTGGCGACGTCGGGGTAGCGCTTCCGGTAGAACGCGCCGTCAAATGCAGGACCGCAGCGGCGCCCTTCGATATCGCCGAGGATCACGAAGTGGCGGAGCGCGCCATAAGGATCGCGCGGCACGTCAGGGTAGGCGCCGTAGTAGTACTCAGGGTCGAGCAGGTCATTCGGCCGCTGCCTCGCCGCGAGGCCGTGGGCCAAGAAATGCCGCAACAGTCCATCGGAGGGCGCCGCGTCGCCGAGCGCACTGCGGTAGAAGTCGATATCGAAATACGCACTGGACCGGGCGAGATCATAGTCCAGAAGATCGACCAGCGCCTCGAGCGAAGGCGGCGAGCCGAGCATCGTCGGCTCGTCCGCGACGATGAGCCGCAGATCGATCAGCGGATGCGGCGGCCGGAGCGCCGCACATCCGTTCTCGATGAAATGGACAAGCGGATCAACGCCGGCGTCGCGAACATCGGGATTGGTCGCGAGATAAAACTCGCGGTCGAAATATAGGGACAGGCTGGGCCGCGCTAGTAGCGGGAGTCTGAGATAGTTCCGCGTCGCGCCGACATCCGCGCGCGAGGTGCCGAACGCCCGCCGGAACATCGCCTCATCCACGAAGCTGCGGCAGACCGCGCGGTGCGTTCGCATCAGGTCGTCTTGCATTTGGGTCGCCGCTCCGCGCCGCCGCCAACGATGTGATGTCGGCCTAGCCCGCGCGCGTCAACGCGTCTCCGAGCAGTCCCATCCACGTGTCGATACTTGCTCGCACCGAAGGATTCGGCACGCGCCCCTCTGCTGCCCCGGCGCGGATGTAGTGCTCCGTCCCCGAACGCACTTCGCCACGGCGAATGGCGTCGGCCACATCCGGGTACGCGGCGACGTAGAAGCGCTCGTCCACCTGAGGCGGCGCGCCCAACCGCCCCTCGAAATAGCCCGCTTCGATATAATGGCGCTGCGGATCAGACATCTCGCCGTTGCAGACGGCGGCCGCGATGTCGGGATATGTCTCCTGATAGAACTCGGCGGAGAACGGCAGCGTGCCGACGACTGCCTCAATCAACATGCGGAGCAGCCGCGCGTCCACGGCGAGCTTTGAGGCGCTGCCGAGCCTGTCGCGCTGGATCCGCAGCGCCTTTAGCAGGAGATCGACATGCGGGAAATAGACGCGCACGCTTGTCTTCGCCTGCAAACTGCCGACTGCCATACGACTCATTCCGTTCCGCACTGGCACGATGATAGACCAAGCGGCGCGCGCGGCAACGAGAAATCCCCCGGATGGACACCGCCTGGCCGCTCGGCGCGTCGTGCCGCGGCGCAGGATTGCCTGCCCGACGGGACCCTGGCATTTACCTCGCATTCTTGTGTTGATCCGAGGACGGCGATGCGGGTGCTTCTGACGGGCGGTTGCGGGTTCATCGGCTCCGCCGTCGTTCGTCGTATCGTGCGGTCGACCGGGCATACGGTCGTCAACGTCGACAAGATGAACTACGCCGCCAGCGAGGACGCGCTTGAGGACGCGCGCACCAGCGATCGCCACACGCTCGTGCGGGCGGACATCACCGATCATCCGGCCATTCGCGACGTGTTCGCGACACATCAGCCGGATTGCGTAATGCATCTCGCGGCCGAAACGCATGTGGACCGCTCGATCGACGGACCTGGTCAGTTCGTCCAGACCAACGTGGTCGGCACGTATACGCTGCTCGATGTCGCGCGGGAGTACTGGGCTGCGCTGCCGTCAGCGCGCAAGGGAACGTTCCGATTCCATCACATTTCCACCGACGAGGTGTTCGGCGCCCTCGCCGCCGACGACCCACCATTCACCGAAATGACGTCATACGATCCACGCAGCCCTTACTCCGCCAGCAAGGCGGCGTCTGATCATCTGGTCCGGGCCTGGCATCACACCTACGGGCTGCCGACACTGGTGAGCAATACGACGAATAATTACGGTCCATGGCAGTTTCCGGAGAAGCTGATCCCGCTGGTTACGCTCAACGCGCTCGAGGGTCGACCGTTGCCGATCTACGGCGACGGCTCGAACACGCGCGACTGGCTGTTCGTTGACGATCATGCGGAAGCGCTGGTTCGCGTCGTCGAGCAGGGCGAAGCGGGCAAGACCTACGCGATCGGCGCGCGGCAGCCGCGGACGAATCTCGACGTCGTCCGCGCAATCTGCGCGGCGCTCGACGCCCGCGTGCCGGACCCCGCTGGACCGCGCGAGCGGCTCATCACGTTCGTGACGGATCGACCGGGCCATGATTTCCGCTATGAGATCGACCCGTCCCACGCGGAGCAGGCCCTCGCATGGCAAGCGCCCCACGCCTTCGAACGCGGACTTGGCAAAACGATCGACTGGTATTTGAGCAATCGCTCGTGGTGGCAGGAGATCCGGGCGCGGAAATACCAAGGTCAGCGACTCGGACGCGCGCCGGGGAATGCCGCCGAACGGCCCGCTGCTTGATGATGACGAAGGGCATCCTGCTCGCGGGCGGCTCCGGCACTCGCCTGCATCCGATGACGATCGCGGCATCGAAGCAGCTGCTCCCAGTCTACGACAAGCCGATGATCTATTATCCGCTCTCGATCCTGATGCTCGCCGGCTTGCGCGACATCCTCGTGATCTCCACGCCCACCGACCTCCCGCAATTCCGCCGCCTCCTGGGCGATGGCGCCAATCTCGGCATCCGATTCACCTACGCCGAGCAAGCCTCCCCGGATGGCCTCGCACAAGCGTTCCACATCGGCCGTGACTGGATCGAGGGCCAGCCGTGTGCGCTTGCGCTCGGTGACAATCTGATTTTCGGCGACCACCTCTCGCAGCTTCTTCAAGGGGCTGCGCGACGAGCGGATGGAGCGACCGTGTTCGCCTATCAGGTCCGCGATCCCGAGCGATACGGCGTCGTCACGATGGACGTTTCCGGCAAGGCGATCGACATTGTCGAGAAGCCGGCGGCGCCGCCATCCAACTGGGCCGTCATCGGGCTCTACTTCTATGATGCGCGGGTGGCCGAGATGGCCGCGCGCGTGACGCCGTCCGCGCGCGGCGAGCTCGAGATCACCGACCTCAACCGGCTGTATCTTGAGGAGGGATCGCTCCGGGTAGAGCGTCTCGGCCGCGGCTGCGCCTGGCTTGATGCCGGAACGCCGGACAGCCTGCTGCAGGCCGGCACCTTCGTGCAGACGATCCAGAACCGGCAGGGAATGCTGGTCGGCTGCCCGGAAGAAGTGGCATTCCGCATGGGCTGGATCGACGCTGACCGGTTGCGCCATCACGCGCGCCATCTCGGCAAGACGGAACTCGGCCGCGTTCTCAGTGAACTCGCGGAGGGAGAGCACGCGTGAGGGTTGAGCGCCTGTCGATCCCCGACGTGGTGCTCGTCACGCCGCAGAAATTCGGCGATGCGCGTGGATTCTTCTCGGAGACGTTTAGCGCGCGGCGGTTCGCGAACGCCGGGCTGCCTACATCCTTCGTGCAGGACAACCACAGTCTCTCGGCCAAGCCCGGAACAGTGCGCGGACTTCACTGCCAAATAGCGCCGAGCGTGCAGGGCAAGCTCGTGCGCGTGGTCAAAGGCGCGGTCTGGGACGTCGCAGTCGACATCCGCCGGGGATCGCCGACCTACGGCAAATACGCCGCCGCGACGCTCAGCGCCGAGAACTGGGCGCAGCTCTGGATTCCCGGCGGCTTCCTGCACGGGTTCTGCACCACCGAGCCGGACACCGAAGTCATCTACAAGGTTACCGCCGATTACGATCCGGAAGCGGAACGCGGGGTCATTTGGAACGACCCCCACCTCGCGCTGCCCTGGCCGGTCGCAGCAGAGAAGGTCACGCTGAGCGACAGGGACGCGCGGCTGCCCTTTCTCGCCGACAGCGAGACGTGGTTCAGCGCGTGATCCTGGTCACCGGCGGCTCCGGTCAGCTTGCGCGCGCCCTGGAGGCGTTCTCCGGCGGCCGCAAGCTGCGGCGGGTCGGACGACCCGAATTCGATTTCGACCGCCCGGAGACAGTAACACACACGTTGCAATCGACGCGGCCGAGCCTAGTGATCAACGCCGCGGCATGGACGGCCGTCGATGCCGCCGAGTCAAACGCGGAGGCCGCGGCCCGCGCCAACCACGACGGGCCTGCGCTGATCGCGCACTACTGCGCGTCCGCCGGGATCCCCTTGATCCACATCTCGACCGACTATGTCTTCGACGGCAGCAAAGGCGCCCCTTATCTCGAGACCGACGCCCCGAATCCCATCGGTGTGTACGGCGCAACCAAGCGCGCGGGCGAGGAGGCCGTGCTGGCGGGGTGTCCACAGGCGCTGATCGTGCGCACGAGCTGGGTCTTCGCCGATTCCGGCAAGAACTTCGTGCTGACCATGCTGAACGCGCGGAGAAATACCGACCGCCTCCGCGTCGTCGGCGATCAGCGCGGATGCCCCACTGCTGCCCCCGCCCTCGCGGCGGCGTTGCTGACGGCCGCGGACAGGCTCTCCGAAGGATGGTCGCACGGCTACGCCGGCCTCTATCACGCATGCGGCGCCGGCGAGACGACGTGGCACGGCCTCGCGACTGCGCTGTTCGAGGAAGCCGAGCGCCACGGCGTGCCGCGTCCCCAGATCGATGCGATCGCCACTGCTGACTGGCCGACGCCGGTCCGCCGCCCCGCCGACTCGCGGCTGGAATGCGGCAAGCTCGCGCGGGTCTTCGGCGTGCGCCTTCCGGATTGGCGCGACAGTCTCGCCGATGTCGTCGACCGCGTCTTCGTGCGGCAGCTTCACTGATCCGACCACCCGCAGGAGGCGAGCGCCGCGCGCATATGCGGAGGCGGGCGCGCGGTCGCCGCGACCGGAGGGTCTACTGGAAGGCGAATCGCATGCGACAGGAGATGCAGCGCGCCGCCTGCCGTGCCGTAAACCGCATCGCCAAGAACCGGGCAGCCGAGCGCGGCGCAATGCGCGCGGATCTGGTGTGTCCGTCCGGTCCGAGGACGCAATTCCAGCCAGCTCAGGCCGTAGCTGGCGCCGCACACGCGCCAAGCCGTTACTGCGGCTTGGCCGCCCACATTACCCACCATGCGCCAGCCCGCTTTGAATGTTTGCTTCGCCAGCGGGATGTCGATCAAGCCCGCGCTGTCAGGCGGAGCCCCCACTACGACCGCCCAGTAGATCTTGTCGACGGTCCCGGCCGCAAACGCCGCCTGCGCCTGCAGCAGCGCCGCACGCCGGAGCGCGACGACCAGGCACCCGGAGGTATCCGCATCGAGCCGGTGCGCGAGCCACGGCCCGTCGCGACGCCGCGACAGCGCCGGGAAGAGGTCCTCGACGCTCGATCCGCCGCGGCGTCCGGGATGCACCGGCAGCCCCGGCGGCTTATCGAGTACGACGAACCGCTCGTCGCGGAACAGGATGGGCAGATCCATTGCGGGAGATGGTGACAGATGCGCGTGCACATTCAGAACGGCGACTCCGCGTCGCCCTTCGACGTGACGCCGGCGCAATGGGACGCCGCCGCCGCACGCAGCGGGCGCTGCGGCCTGGGCGTCACCTTCGCAGACACGCGCGCCGGCTTCGCGGACGGCTTGGCCGAGGCGGAGCTGCTCGTCACCGCGCCCGGCATTCTCGCGCGACTGCTCCCGCTTCCGCCCAACCGCCTAGGCACGATCTTCCTCCTCGCCGCCGGCCTCGATCGCCTCGCCCCGTTCGATTGGCTGCCGACCGGCGTTGCGATCTGGAACAACCGCGGCGCGCACGGCGACAAAACCGGCGAATACGCCATCATGGCGATCCTGATGTTGGCAACACGACTCCCGAATTTCATCGCGGCGCAGTCCGACCAAAAATGGAAGCCGATCCACACGCCGGTCGTGCGCGGACTTCGGCTCACAGTGATCGGCACCGGTGATCTCGGGTCGAGCGCCGCGCGACGCGCACGCCCGTTCGGGATCGTCGCCACCGGAGTACGCCGGACCGATCGCGCCCATCCCGATTTCGACCGGATCGTCACCGTCGCGCACCTCGATTCCGTCATCCGCGAAACCGACATCCTGCTGATCGCCTGTCCGCTCACCGACGCCACCCGCAACCTGATCGACTCACGCCGCCTGCGGCTGCTGGCGAAGGATGCCGGCGTGATCAACATTGGGCGCGGCGCAGTTCTCGATCAATCCGCACTCTGCGACCGGCTCGACAGCGGCGATCTCGCGGGCGCGATCCTGGATGTAACGGATCCGGAGCCACCGCCGCTCGGCCATCGCCTATGGTCGACGCCGCGCCTCCTGCTGACACCCCACGTTTCCGCCGACGATCCGCACGCCTACAACCACCTGAGCCTCGACATCCTGTTCGACGATCTAAAGCGCGTCGAAGCCGGCGAGCCAGCGTCGAACCGCGTCGATTTAGCGCGTGGCTACTGAAAAGCGACGCGTCCGACTTCGCAACTTTCCGCATCTGCGCGCGAAATTCCCGACCCCTACTTGATGCAGGGAGTTCCGCAAATGCCCGCCACAAGCCCGCAGCTTTGCTCGCCACCAGCACGATCGCCGCATGTTACTAACATGCACGTGGCGGAGAGCCGGTGCGCGCCAGAACACTGCCCGCGCGGCCTTCATCGGCGCTGCCGCCGCAAGCGGCCCGGCCTGTCCGGCGATGGATTTCCCGACCAGGATAAGCGCCGAGACAGGCATCCTCGCGGCCGACGGCACCGCCTCGCGGTGCAGCTAAGGCCGACGGCACCGGGCGCGCGCGCCGGCACGCTGACGGGGCAGCGCGAAGTCGGCGATCTCGTCAAGTCGATGATCGGCGGCAACTGCCCGATGGCGAATCTGCGCCTGATGCAGGTCAGCATGACCGCTGGCGTCCACGGCTGATCGCCTCGCCCCCTTGGCATCCCGCGCGATCCCGTCAAGATCGCGCCGGATGACAGGAGGCGCCGATGTCCGACGCGATGCTCGACTGGTCCGGTGCGGAGGACGACGCGCGCGCGATCACGGATGCCTGGGCGGCCGAGGGTGGGCCGGGCGGCGCGATCGTGCTGTTCGATCGGGACGGCGAACGTGCCGCCCTCGCCGGGGGGCTCGCGAGTCTCGAGCACCATCTGCCGTTCACACCGGATACCGCCTGCCGCTACGCCTCGGTCAGCAAACACTTCCTCGCATCCCTCGTCATCGCGGAACGAGCGCCCGAGCTGCACGCGCCGCTCGGCGCGTTGCTGCCGCTTAGCGCGGCACTCGCCACGGTCGAGGTGGGGCGAGCGCTCGACATGACCGGTGGCCTGCCAGACGCGATGGAGACGCTATGGCTGCTCGGCGTGCCGCCTACCGCGGCGCTCGACCGGCACGCGCTGCTGCGCTTCGTGAGCCGGTTTCCGGCGACGAATTTCTTGCCCGGCGCCGAGATCTCCTATTCCAACACAGGCTATCGTCTCGTCCAGGCCGCCGTCGAGCAGGACGGGCGGAGCTACTTCGACGCACTCCACACACGTTTCCTCGCCCCGCTCAGCCTCGGCATCTGCTTGCCGGAAGACTGGTCGGAGCCGGTGCCGGCGCTCGCCTCCGGCTACTGGCACGACGGCGGCCCGTGGCGCATCGGCCAGTACGGCCTTCACATCTCTGCCTCCGGCGGCCTCGCCGGATCCGCGCGCGATCTCGCGACCTGGGCCGCCGCGCTGCTCGCCGACCGCACGCCCGTGCAGGGCCTCCTCGGACGGCTGAGCGCGGAGCGACATCTGGAGGACGGGCGGGGTACTGGGTACGGCCTCGGGATCGCGCGGACGGAAATCGGCGGGCGCCACTTCCTGGGCCACGGCGGCTCTCTACCCGGCTACAAGACGCATTTCCTACTCAATCCGCTGACCGCCACGGGCGTCGCGCTGGTGTCGAATCGCGAGGACACGGTCGCGGCCCGCGCCTGCCAACGCATCATGGGAGCGCTGCTCGGCTTCGCGATGCCGTCGCCGGCGGGGGAGATGCTGCATCAAGGGCTCTTCGTCACCGATAGCGGCCCGTTTTGGCTCAAGATCGCAGAAAGCAGCGCGACGTTCCTCGGCGCGCAGGAGGATCTGTTCGACCTCGGCGACGGACACACCACCAGCCTCTCCGCACACCTTCCAGTCCGGCTTCGCAACGAGGGTGAGGCGATCGCCGGCGAGATCGGCCACGTGGCGCGCCGGTTCCATCGCGGGCATCCCGATCCGATGCTCACGGAGGACTGGTCCGGGCGGTGGCGTGCGAAGGCGGAGAATATGGAGTTCGAGATCGACGGCACGCGGATGCAGGTCGGCGTCGGGCCGCTCCTCCAAACAATCGATCTCGAACCGATCGCGGCCGACCGCGCGCTCACCAGCCGCAGCGATCGGGGGCCGTGGAAGCAGCGCGCGTGTCTGTGGATGCGCGACGGCGAGCTTCGACTCGTCACCAACCGCTCGCGGATCCTGCACTTTGTCCGTCAGGCCTGATACATCTGCGAGATCAGGCACTGACGCGGCGCCTTGTCGGGCCGGAAGCGGATCAGCGTCGTCCCATGTCGGAAACGGCCGCTCGAGACGTGATCGAACCGCACCTCCACGACCAGCTCCGGCCGCAGCGCGGCTGCCAATCCGCGCTCTTCTCCGTGCTCCACCGGCTCGGTCCGCCCGGCGCCTTTCCCGTGAGGCCCGGCGGCTCGATCATCGCCTCCAGCCGCTGCGTCAGCGCCGCGCGTTCCTCGCGCGGGATCGTGCTCGTGAAGCCGACGTGATCGAGCAGGCCCCGCTCGTTGTAGAGGCCGAGCAGGAGCGAACCGACCGCGCGTGACTTCGCCAGGTATCGGAACCCGCCGACCACGCAATCGGCGGTGCGCGAGCTTGATCTTCACCATCCCGTCGCGCTTGCCCGCGCGATACGGCATGTCCAGGCGTTTCGCCACTACACCGTCGCGCCCGGTGCCGAGCGCGTGCAGCCAATTCTGTGCCTCGCCGATGTCGCGCGACACCGGCGACAGCGCAATCGCGGGGCTGCGCAACTTCGGCATCGCCTGCTCCAGCGCCGCCCGCCGTTCCGCGAGCGGAAGGCCGTCCAGCGCTTCCCCCCCAGGATCGATCAGCAGGTCGAACAGCATGAACCGTGCGGGGTGCGCCGCCGCGAGCTTGCGGACGCGGCTCTCGGCGGGATGGAGCCGCATCTGCAACTCCTCGAAGGAGAGCGTGCCGTCCTTCATCGGGACAACGATCTCCCCGTCCACCACGAAGCGCTGCGCCGCGACACCGAGCAGAGCAGCGACCAGGTCGGGGAAGTAGCGCGCCAGCGGCTGGCCGGATTTCGAGCGCAGATCGACGCTGTCGCCATCGCGGTGCGCGAGGCCGCGAAAGCCGTCCCATTTCGGCTCGTACTGCCAAGCGCGGCCCACGGGGATGTCGGGAACAGATTGCGCCTCCATGGGTTCGATGGCTGGGTCCATGCCGGGGCGAACGAAGG
>DATAPS010000488.1:0-4961 GCA_036265085.1 Acetobacteraceae bacterium
CAGGAACTGCCGAAGGCCGTCGCCAGTGCGGCCATCGCGCTCGATCGGAACAATTCTCGGCGGTTCATTGGCTTCCCCCTTACGGCACTCGGTCGTCAGAGCATGATGCGTCGCTCTCCCATGGGTGCGGGGCTGCGATCGACGACGCCACGTACGAGCGCCCGATCACTGCCATGCCTGCAGCCAGCTACCCGGTACAGTAGTCCCAATACCCCTGGGTTTTCGCCGGGCTGGACCAGTACCAACACAATGCCGGCGAGGGCGGCGGCGGGGGCGTCGCGGCTGCGATAAGCGCGCCCAGCGTCACGCCGGCGACGACGGAGCCGTAATAGGGGTAAGGCGTCCAGGGTCGCACGACGACGGCGCCGCCGTAGTAAGGAGCCCGCACGGCAGCACCGCCGTAGTAGGGCGCGCGCACGGCCGCGCCGCCGTACGGACCGCGCACTGCCGCGCCGCCATATGGACCGACGGCTGCCCCGGCGCCGTAGGGCCCTCGAACAGCAGTGCCGCCATTCGGACCTCGCGCATATCCGGCGCCCGCCGGGCCGCGCGCAGCCGTTCCTCCGTTTGGACCTCGCGCGTAGCCGCCACCCATCGGGCCGCGATACGCCGTGCCGCCATGCGGTCCTGTCACCGATCCCCAACCGAAGGCGTGCAGTGGAACCGAAAGGCCGATTGCCGCAGCAAGGCAGCACCGAGCAAATCTGATCATCGCGACGCTCCCGGGCGCAGTTCGCCAGTGGCCACGCCGAATTCGATCTGCCTGGCGCCTTCCGGCGGCGTGAAGGCAAATTCCGCGTCGGCCGGATGGACACTGAGATTCCAATCGGACATTTCGGCAACGAAATTCGGCCTGCCGGGCAGGGCGTTATCGATCACGATCAGGCGACGCGGCACTGCCCGTTCAGTTTCCAGCCAGAGTTCGAGCTCGATGCCCGGCGGCTGGGAGAACACCAGATGGCGGCAAGGCACGCCATCGATCGTCACGGTGTTGACCTCGCGGCCGGCGGTGATGCCGGTCAGGAACGCCTTATCGGGCGCGTCGGTCAGGAAATCGGCCAAGGGAAAGTCGATGCCGAAGCGGCCCATGACGACATACATCATCTGCTGGATCGTATTCGGCACAGGAAGTGTCGCGTATAGCCTGCCATCATCGAGCGCGGCGACGACGGTGGTGCCATCATAGAGCAGCTTGCGTGGTCCGTCATCGCCGGTGCCCGCGATCAGCAGCCGATCAGGGCGCCGCACCGTGACCGTGAAGTCATGGGCGATGTGCAACTGCTCATCGCCCTGGTTCTCGTATGCCCGGATCGTATGGGCGTGAAACGAGAACTCCTTGGCGAGCAACGCCTTGCCCATCTGGGCAAGAGCGGCGCGCGCGTCCTCGCTGATCGCGGGCTTCGGCGCGGTCGCAGCAATGGCGAGCGAGTCGCGAGACGGAACGCCACCCACGACCAAGCCCGTGCAGACGCCGACAACGAGCACCAACGCATTGCATTTCATGAGGGTCCCCCAGCGCTTTTCCGGGTTTGCGGCTGCGCTTGGCGCTGATTGTCGCCGCAATTGCCATCGCCCGTAGCGCATCCTGTTTGGCTGAATCTTAGGCCCCTTCCGGGTGCTCGACCAGAACCGAAAGCATCCTGCCGAACGCCGCCGTTGGCAATCCCGGCAACGAATGTCTGCTTGTTGCTGTTGCCACGCCGGGCGTCGTCATGCGCTCGCCCACACACGTGCCGATCATGTCGATGCGGCCGCCGCCCTCCGTGTGCCGCAGCGCCGCCTGCGGCACGATCCGGAGCCGCCGACGTCGAGGTCGATCACACGGTCCGCGATGGCGAAGACTGCGCGCGACCGAGGCGGCGCAGCGCGTCATCGATGATGCGGTGCAGACCTTCGGCGGTCTCCGGGTGAAGACAGGCGTCAAGGTCGAGGAGCTCTATCGCGAGGCCCGTGCACTGCGGATCTACGAGGGGGCGTCGGAGGTGCAGAAGCTGATCATTTCGCGCCAACTGCTGGCAGATCTCCGCAACTGATCGACGGTTTGTCGCGGCATTGCATTGACGTTGGCGGCGGCAAGCCGCTATCGCATCCGGGGAATCAATACGGGAACGCCGCAATGCGCCGACTCTGCGCCATCGCCCTGTCGCTCGCCATGGCGGGATGCGCCGTGCAGCCGCCCACGCCCGCTCCGGACGCGCAACGCTTCGTCGTGTTCTTCCAGGTCTGGTCGGCGGCGCTCGACGAGCCGGCAGTCGCCGCGATCAAGGCGGCGGCCGCGGAAGCCGCGGCCAAGCACGATGAGCATGTCATCGTGGTCGGCTACGCCGATCAGGTCGGCAGTTCGGCGGCGAACGACTTCCTCTCACGCACCCGCGCACAGGTCGTCGCCGACGAGCTCGTTACCGACGGCGTGGCGCGTGGGCGGATCACCATCGATGCGCGCGGCTCGACGCCGAGCGCACTAAGCTCGCAGGCGAGCCGCCGGGTGGAGATCATCACGACTCGCTAAGCGGCGCCTATGCATGCTGCCGTGATGGATGACGCTTCGTTCGACCTCTCCGCCCGAGCCCGCGAGATTCTGAGCCGCGTCTTCGGATTTCCCGATTTCCGGCCGTTGCAGGGGGCCGCTGTCGAGCACGTCGCGTCAGGCGGCGACGCGCTGGTGCTGATGCCGACGGGCGGCGGCAAGAGCGTCTGCTATCAGATTCCGGCGCTGTGCCGGCGCGGCACCGCGATCGTGATTTCGCCGCTCATCGGGCTGATGGACGATCAGGTGGCCGCACTCCGGCAACTCGGCGTCGCGGCCGGGGCGCTGCATTCCGAACTCGACCCGGAGGAACAGCGCCGCGTGGGGCGGGCGCTCGACGCGGGGGAACTGGACCTGATCTATGTCTCACCGGAGCGGCTGCTCTCGCCGGGCACGCTCGAGCGCTTGCAGCGGCAAACGATCGCGCTGATCGCCATCGACGAGGCGCATTGCGTCAGCCAGTGGGGCCACGAGTTCCGTCCGGAATACCGTGCGCTCGCGTGCCTGCCCGAGAGGTTTCCCGGCGTGCCCCGCGTCGCCCTTACCGCGACCGCCGATCCGAGGACCCGGCTGGACATCCTCGCCTCGCTCGCGATGGACGACGCGCGCGTGTTCGCGGCGAGCTTTCACCGGCCAAACCTGCACGTCTCGGCGGTGCCGAAGGCGGGCGAGACGACGCAGCTCCTGGCGCTGCTGCGGCGGCATCCGGGTGAAGCCGGGATTGTCTATTGCGGCACGCGGGCCAAGACGGAGCGCGTTGCGGCGGCCCTGAAAGGGCGGGGGTTGGACGCGATCGTTTTCCACGCGGGCGTGGCGCCGGACGCGAAGCGAGCGGCGCTGGCGCGGTTCCGGTCGGGCGAGCCGGTGGTCGTGGCGGCGACGATCGCGTTCGGCATGGGGATTGACCGTCCGGACGTACGGTTCGTCGTGCATCTCGACATGCCGGACAGCCCGGAGGCGTTCTACCAGCAGATCGGCCGCGCGGGACGGGACGGGGAGCCAGCGGAGACGCTGCTGCTCTATGGCGGCGAGGACATCGCGCGGGCGCGCCATTTCCTCCAGCTCTCGGCTGCGCCCGAGGCGCAGAAGCAGGTGATGCGCCAGCGGCTCGAGGCGATGATCGCGCTGACCGAGACCGCGGAATGCCGCACCAGCCGCCTGCTCGCCTGTTTCGGCGAGGAGATGGACGGGCCGTGCGGCCACTGCGACAACTGCCGTGCGCCGCCCCGCAGCTTCGACGGGACGACCGAGGCGCAGAAGGCGCTGTCGGCGATCTACCGCACCGGCCAGCGTTTCGGCGCACTGCACGTCATCTCGGTGCTGACTGGCAAGACAACCGACGCGATCGCGAAATGGCGACACGACCAGTTGCCGACCTTCGGGATCGGCGCCGACCGCACGCCGGCGTTCTGGCGCGGCGTGATACGGCAGCTGATCGCGAGCGGCGCGATCGCGGTCGAGAGCGGCGAGTTCGCGACGCTCTCGCTCGTTACCGAGAAGGCGCGGCCGATCCTGCGCGGCGAGATTCCAGTCGTGCTGCGGGAGGAGCGGGAGATCGTGCCCGAACGGCGCACGAGGACTCCGGAGCGAACGCAGGCGCCGGGGGGCGCCGGGGGGCCGGTGTTCGAGGCGCTCCGGGCGTGGCGGGCCGGGCAGGCGCGGGTGCAGAACCTGCCGCCCTACGTGATCTTCCACGACGCCACATTGCGCGAGATTGCAGCCGTCCGGCCTGCGCGGCTCGAGGAGCTCGGCGAGATCAAGGGCGTCGGGGCATCGAAGCTCCTGCGCTATGGCGAGCAGGTGCTCCAGGTCTTGCGCGACGTGGCATAGGCGCGCGGCCCTATACAGCGGTGAGGAAATTTGCGGATGCGGACGCCCGGGCGACCAGGGCGCGCATGGCTGGGTTCTCGTGCCCGCGCTCGTCGGTGAGCGCGTCCATGGGCAGGAAATACTCGTGCGGGTGCGGAATTTGGCTGCGGGCGAAGCCCTGGTAGTGCCGCGCCTTCAGGGCATAGAGCACGCGCATATCCCGCACCGGCAGGGAGAGTGGATGGGACGGCTCGGCCCGGAGGACGCCGGTGGCACGCCAGCGTGGCGTCGGATCGGCGTCACTTACCGGGCCGAGCAGCCAGTCCACGGGGCAGACCGCGAGCATGGAATGCGTGCTCGGCGCGAAACGGGAGCGCTTGTCCAGAAGGTTCTGCAACGACCCGCACGCCTCGATGGCGATGATGTCGACGAACGGGTCGAACGGCGTGCCGCCGAAATTGAGGTAAAGGCCGTCCGGCAAGGTCCGATAGCGATCGCTGCCGGGCAGCTTGAGGAAGGGGTGCAGCCCCGTCCCAGCCGCCGATGCCGGGCGCCCGCGCAGCCATCCCTCCGACATCCCCTCGGACTCGGCGATCCCCGGAGGGCGTTGGGGCCATTGGCGGAG
>DATAPS010000489.1:0-7241 GCA_036265085.1 Acetobacteraceae bacterium
CATGCTCCCACACGTCGTTACCCAGTATCGGGTAGTGGCCCTGCGAAAGCGGATTATCCTGATTAGCCGTGGTCACGATCTTCAGCTTGCCGCCTTCGAACACCAGCCAGCCCCAGCCCGAGCCGAACTGCTTCGCCGTCGTCTCGTTGAACTGCTTCTTGAAGTCCTCGAACGTACCGAAGTCGGCCTTGATCTGCGCGGCAATCTCGCCCGAAGGCTCGCCGCCACCGTTCGGCTTCATGATCTGCCAGAACATGGTGTGGTTCACATGACCGCCGCCGTTGTTCTGCACAACCTTGCGCACATCCTCCGGGATGCTCGCCAGATCCGTCACCAGCTCCTCCGGAGTCTTTTTGCCCAGCTCCGGGTGCTTCTCCACCGCACCATTCAGGTTCGTAATGTAAGCCTGATGGTGCTTGTCATGGTGCAGCTCCATCGTCTCCTTGGACATGCCGCGCCCGGCGAGCGCATCGTGGGCGTAGGGGAGGGGGGGCAATTCGAAGGCCATTTGCGCGTTTCTCCGTGCTGTGGGCGTCCCGGAAGCGCCCGTAGCTATTGCCGCCCCGAACCGGCGTCAAGCTTGCCGCCCCACGCGCTTCGCCGCATCTCCGCCCCATGCCGGAGCCACCGCTCTCCCCCGCCGCCGCCACGGTCCGGCGGCACGATCCCGACCGTTTCCTGACGGCGCTGTTCGCGCCGGCGGTACATCGCGAGCCGCTTTTCCTGCTCTACGCCTTCAATCACGAACTCGCGCGCGCCCGCGAAATCGCCAGCCAGCCGACGCTCGCGCTCATCCGGCTGCAGTGGTGGCGGGAGGTGGTGGAGGGCGCCGTCCGGCGGCATGAGCTCGCGACGCCGCTCGGCGAGGCGCTCGCGGCGGGGCGGCTCGACCGTGGCGAGCTGCTGACGATGATCGCCGGGCGTGAGGTCGAGGCCGACGAGAGCGTCCCGACCCGAGCGGAGTGGCGGCTGTTCATACATTCGAGTGCCGGTGCGTTGGCGGCAGCGGCCGCGCGGGCGCTCGGGGGGGACGGTGCTGTGGTGGAGCGGGTACGCGCGCTCGGAGCGGCGTACGGGGTCGCGGGTCAGCTCCGCAGCATCGGGCTGCTCGCGCGATACGGCCGGTGCCAGTTGCCGGAGGATGTGCTGGCGGAACACGGGCTAACCACGCACGCCGTGCTCGCGACGCCGGATGCGCCGGCGGTGCGGTCGGTGCGGGATGTGCTGGCGGCAGACGGACAGTCGTGGATCGATGCCGGGCGCGGACGCTTCCCGGCCGGCGAGGTCGCGGCGGCGCTCCCCGGCGTCCTGGCACGGCGGGATCTCGCCCGGCTCGACGCGCCGCTGCGTCCGAGGGGCGTGGGTGACCGCCTGGCGGTGATCACGGCAGCCATGCGCCGGCGGGTTTGACCGGCGCGACGCGAAACGGTCTCCTGCGCCCCCGAACGGGAGGAACGGGCCGGGCATGTCGGTGACTGCTGGCGGAGCCGGATGGATGGCGATGGACACGCGTACGCGCGGGAATGTCCTGCGCCTCGCCACCGCCCAGGCGCTCGCCGGCGCGAACGCCTCCGTAATCTACGCCACCGGTGCGATCATCGGGGCGACGCTCGCGCCCAATCCTGCGCTCGCGACGCTGCCCATATCCGTGTTCGTCGTCGGCATGGCGGGCGGGACGCTGCCGGCCGGATGGCTGGCCCGCCGCTATGGCCGGCGCGCCGCCTTCATCGCGGGAACCTCGTGCGGCGTCGTCACCGGCCTGCTCGCGGCGTTGGCGCTGATGATCGGGTCGTTCCCGCTGTTTATCGTCGCGACGTTCCTCGGCGGGCTCTACACGTCGGTGGTGCAGTCCTTCCGCTTTGCCGCGGCGGATAGTGCGCGCGAGGCGGACCGGCCGCGCGCAGTCTCCTGGGTGATGGCGGGCGGCATCTTCGCCGGCGTGCTCGGCCCGCAGCTGGTGACGTGGACGATGAATCTCGCCGCGCCCTACACCTTCGTGGCGAGCTACCTCATCCAGGCGGTCATCGCGGTGATCGCGATGGCAGTGCTGGCCGGGGTCGACCTGCCGAAGCCGGTTGCTGCGGTCGCGGCCGGCCGGCCGCTCCGGCAGATCATCCGACAGCCGCAGTTCATCATCGCGGTGATCTGCGGCGTCGTGACCTACCTGCTGATGAACTTCGTGATGACGTCGGCGCCGTTGGCGATGCAGATGTGCGGCCTGCCGATCTCCGAGTCCAATTTCGCTCTGCAGTGGCACATCGTCGCGATGTACGCGCCGAGTTTCTTCACCGGCTCGCTGATCGCCCGCTTCGGCGCGACGCGGGTCGTCGCGTGTGGCATGGTGCTGCTGACCTGCGCGATTGGCGCCGCGCTCTCGGGCGTGACGCTCGCGCATTTCTCGATCGCGCTGATTCTGCTCGGACTCGGCTGGAATTTCGGCTTCGTCGGCGCCTCCAGCATGGTGCTCGCGACGCACCGGCCGGAGGAGCGCTACAAGGTGCAGGCGTTCAACGATTTCCTGGTATTCGGCACGATCGCTGTGGGCTCGTTCCTATCCGGACAGATCCTTGCGGGTCGCGGCTGGGCGGCCGTCGATCTCGTCGCGCTGATACCCCTGGCGCTCGCGTCGCTGGCGCTGGCCATCTCAGCCTCGCGGCGGCGGGTCGCCTCTGCATGACGCCGATCAACTATCGCGTCGTCGGCGGGCAAAAACTGGCGTGATCGGCTGACGATCCGCGGACACCCGCTGGTTGCGTGCGGTGCGCGCCTGCCGGATCATGGGCTATGCCCTTGTCACCGCCCCGCCTCGCCGTCGATATCGGCGGCACGTTCACCGATCTCGCGCTCGAACATGACGGCCGCCGCACCACCGCCAAAGTTCTGACCACGCCGGCGGCGCCCGAGCAGGGCGTCCTTACCGGCGTCCAGACGATCCTGCGCCAGGCGGGCCTGTCCGCCGGCGACATCGCGATCGTCATCCACGGCACCACGCTCGCGACGAACGCGATCATCGAGCGCAAGGGCGCGCGCACGGCGCTGATCACCACCGAGGGGTTCCGCGACGTGCTCGCCCTCGGCAACGAGAGCCGGTACGACCAGTACGACCTCAACATCGTGCTGCCCGAGCCGCTAGTGCCGCGCTATCTCCGGCTGACGGTGCCCGAGCGGCTCGACAACGAGGGCCAGGTGCTGCGGCCGCTCGACGAGGCGGCTGTCGGCGCGCTGGTGCCGGTGCTGCGGCGCGAGGCGGTCGAGAGTGTCGCGATCGGATTTCTTCACGCCTTCGTCAATCCCGCGCATGAGCGGTGCGCACGCGACATCCTCGCCGCTGGACTGCCCGAAATTCCGGTGTCGCTGTCGAGCGACGTGTCGCCGGAGATGCGAGAATGGGAGCGCTTCTCCACCACTGTCGCGAACGCCTACGTGCAGCCGCTCATGGGCCGTTACCTCGCGCGGCTCGAACAGGAACTGCGCGCGGTGGGGTTGAGCGCGCCGATTTTCCTCATGCTCTCGGGCGGGGGCCTCACGACCATCGAGACCGCGTGCCGGTTCCCGATCCGGCTGGTGGAGAGCGGGCCGGCGGGGGGCGCGATCTTCTCGGCGGACATCGCGCGCGAAAGCGGGCTCGCGAGCGTGCTGTCGTTCGACATGGGCGGGACGACCGCGAAAATCTGCCTGATCGACGATCACCAGCCGCAGACGGCGCGCAGCTTCGAGGTGGCGCGGGTCGGGAGGTTCCGCAAAGGATCGGGGCTGCCGCTGCGGATTCCGGTGATCGAGATGGTGGAGATCGGCGCGGGCGGCGGCTCGATCGCGCATGTCGACGCGCTCGGCCGCATCGGCGTGGGACCGGAAAGCGCGGGCGCGGATCCCGGGCCCGCCTGTTACGGGCGGGGCGGGACGCAGCCAGCGGTGACGGACGCCAACCTCGTGCTCGGACGCTATGATCCGACGCGTTTCGCCGGCGGCACGATCGCGCTCGATACGAAGGCGGCGCGCACGGCGCTAACGCAGGCGGTCGGCGGACCGCTGGCGCTGCCGGCCGACATGGCGGCGCTGGGCGTGGTCGAGATGGTCGATGAGAACATGGCGAACGCGGCGCGCGTGCACGCGATCGAGTCGGGCAAGACGTACGAGGGCCGCACGCTCATCGCATTCGGCGGCGGCGGGCCGGTGCATGCCTGCCGGGTGGCGGAGAAGATCGGCATCGATCGCGTGCTCGTGCCGTCCGGCGCAGGGGTGGGCAGTGCGATCGGGTTCCTGCGCGCGCCGGTCGGCTACGAGGTCGTGCGCAGCCTGTATCAGCGCTTCTCCAACTTCGACGTGGACGCCGTGAACGCGCTGCTCGCCGCCATGGCGCGCGAGGCGGCCGAGGTGGTGGCGCAGGGGAGCTTCGGCGCACCGACGCAGGAGCGGCGGACGGCGTTCATGCGGTATGTCGGGCAGGGGCACGAAATTCCTGTTCCATTGCCATCGCGCACCCTCGAGGCGGACGATGTTGCGACGATCCGGGCGGCATATGACACGGAATACGCGCGGTTCTACGATCGCCCGGTGCCCGGGTCCGATGTCGAGATCATGAGCTACGCGGTGACGATTGCGACGGTGATGAACGGCGGCTCGGCGCCACGCAGCGCCATGACGTCCAGCGCGGCCGGTGCGTCGCGATCACAGCTCGTGCGCGACAGCGTCACGGGCGAGACTTCGGAATGGTCAGTGTACGACCGCGCAACGCTCGCGCCCGGCACCGGGCTCCGAGGCCCCGCGATCGTGGCCGAGGCGGAGACGAGCACTCTCGTCGCACCTGGGTGGTCGGCGATGATCAACGCGCTCGGCTATGTCGAGCTGACGCGGGAGGCGGTGCGATGACGAAGGAGACCGGCGCGCTCGGCGCGATCCAGCGCCAGATCATGTGGAACCGCCTGATCGCGGTTGTGGAGGAGCAGGCCCAGACGATGATCCGCACCGCCTTCAGCACCACGGTGCGCGAGGCCGGCGATCTCTCCGCCGGCATCTTCGATCTGCGCGGGCGGATGCTGGCGCAGGCGGTGACCGGGACACCGGGGCACGTCAACTCGATGATGGAGAGCGTCGGGCATTTTCTCGCGAAGTTTCCCGCCGAGACGATGCAGCCGGGCGATCACTACATCACGAATGATCCGTGGCTCGGCACCGGCCATCTGCACGACCTCACGGTCGTCACCCCGGCATTCCACAATGGCCGCATCGTCGGGCTGTTTGCCAACACCGCCCATGTCATCGATGTCGGCGGTCTCGGCATGGGACCCGAAGGGCGCTCGGTGTTCGAGGAGGGGCTCTACATCCCGATCGTCAAATGCTTCGATCGCGGGCGGGCGAACGAGACGTTCTTCGACTTCATCCGGGCCGGCTCGCGTCTTCCGGTCGAATTGGAGGGCGACGTATATTCGCTCTGCGCCTGCAACGACGCCGGCGCGAAGCGGCTCGTGCAGATGATGGACGAGTTCGCGATGGAGAGCCTCGATGCGCTCGCGGACTTCATCTTCGAGAGTTCCCTCCGCGCGACGCTCGCCGAGATCGCGAAGCTGCCGCGCGGGACGTATCGCGGCGAGATCAGCTCGGACGGCTACGAGGAGGAGGTGACGCTGCGCGCTGCGCTGACGGTGCTGCCGGACGCGATCGCTGTCGATTTCGCCGGCACCTCCGGCCTGTCGCAGCGCGGGATCAACGTGCCGGCGGCGTATTGCCGGGCGTATTCCTGCTTCGGGCTGAAGGTGGTGATCGCGCCGGAGGTGCCGAACAACTGGGCGAGCCTGGCGCCGTTCCGCATCACGATCCCCGCGGGCTGCATCCTGAATGCCCCACGGCCCTATCCGGTGTCGGTTCGCCACGTCATCGGCCAGTTGCTGCCCGACCTGATGATGGGCTGCCTGTTCCAGGCGGTGCCGGACCGGGTGGCGGCGGAGGGTTCGTCCTGTCTCTGGAACCCGCCGCTGCGGGGCGGGGCGGCCGTGTCCGGGCAGGGGCGGGGCAACAAGAAAGTGCTGCCCGATTTCGAGGTCATCACGTTCAACTCGGGCGGCACGGGCGCACGTCCGGCGCTCGATGGGCTGGACGGGACGGCGTTTCCATCGGGCGTGCGAACGATGCCGGTGGAGGCGACGGAGAACGTCGCGCCCGTGGTGTTCTGGCGGAAGGAACTGCGGCCCGGGTCGGGTGGTGCGGGACGCACGCGCGGGGGGTTGGGGCAGATCATGGAGATCGGCACCAAGGGCGAGCTCGAGTTCGCGGTGAACGCGATATTCGACCGTGTCGCGCATCCGCCACGCGGGCGTGCCGGCGGCGCGGACGGCGCCGGCGGTGGCGTGGGGCTCGCATCGGGAGCGACACTCCGGACAAAGGGATTTCAGGTCATCCCGGACGGCGAGCGGCTGCTCCTGCTGCTGCCGGGCGGGGGCGGCATGGGCGATCCGGCGACGCGCGATCCGGCGCGCGTCTCGCGCGATGTGCGCGACGGCGTGGTTTCCGCGGATGTCGCACGGAAAATCTACCGGGTTGCGATCAGGCGGGACGGCGCCGTGGACGGGTCCGAGACCGCGCGGTTGCGGGACGGCGCGTCGATCTCAGACTGAGTGGTCTCCCCTCAGTTGATCAGCGTCCACTTCCCGTGCTCGAGCTGAACGAGCACGCGGGAGCGCTCGTCGGTGCCGTAACGGTCGCCGGGCTTGAAGTTGTAGACGGCGTGCGTGCCGACCAGCTCGTGCGTCCTGTAGAGCGCGTCGCGCATGGCGGTGCGGAACTCGGGGGTGCCCGGCTTCGCGCCTGTGGCGAGCGCGCGCTTCGCTGCATCTGCGAGGATCAGCATGCCATCATACGCGTAAGCCGCGAACGAATCCGCCGACGCCGAGCCGTTCGCCTTCTCGTAGTCCTTGCGGAATTGCAGGCTCACTGCCTTGATCGGGTTGCTGTCGGGCAGCTGTTCCGCCACGACAACCGGCCCGGCCGGCGCGATCACCCCGTTCACGGCGTCGCCGCCGATCCGCACGAATTCCGGATTGATGACTGCGTGCGAGCTGTACTCGGCACCTTTGTAGCCGAGCTGCTTGAGTGCGATGTGCGGCAGCGCTCCAGGCGATCCCGATCCGCCGGTCATCACCGCGTCGGGATGCAGTGCGATGATCTTCAGGATCTGCGGCGTGACGCTCGTGTCGGTGCGGGCATAGCGCTCGTTGGCGATGAGCTTGATCCCCGCAGGTTCCGCG
>DATAPS010000490.1:0-17239 GCA_036265085.1 Acetobacteraceae bacterium
ACGATCTTCAAGCCCGGATACTTCTTCAGCTCGTCGACGAACCCCTTGTCGCGGTCGTTCAATGATTGTGCGCCGGCAAGCGCGGTCATGTAGGCGACGTCGCCCTCCTGCTTGCCGGTGCGCGCCTGCACGCAGGACGCCAGCTCGTCCGCGGCCTTGGCGCCCCCGGCGACATTGTCGGTCGCCAGGAAGGTCACGTACTGCTTCGTGTTCGCATCGGAATCGATCACGATGACCGGAATGCCCGCCTTCGTCGCGTTCTCGATCGGCTGCGCCAGCGCCTGCGCGTTGGTCGCGGCGACGACGATGCCGGCGGGCTTCGATTGGATCGCGTTCTCCATGATGGAGACCTCGCCCGCCACGTCGGTCTCCGCGCTCGCGCCGAGTTTGGAGATCGGCACGCCGAGCGCGCCCGCCGCCGCATCGGCGCCGGCGAACACCGTCGCCCAGAATTGCGACGTCGTGGCCTTCACGATCACCACGATGCGGTCTTTCGAGAAATCCGCCGCCACCGCCGGCAGCGCCGCCGCAGCCGCCAGCGCGGTCGCCGCCATCAGGATCAGTCTGCGCATGTTCGTCTTCTCCCCGTTGTTCAAGCCGGGACGGTTTCACTGAACCCGGTCATGTATTTGATCAACTCCTGCTGCGTTGTCTCCGATGCGCCGACGGTATGGACGATGTGGCCGCGATACATCACCGCGATGCGGTCGGCGACTTCGAGGATCTCGATCAGGTTGTGGCCGATATAGATCACGCCGACACCCTCGCTCGCGAGCCGTCGCGCGAGCTGGATCACGTGGTCACGCTCCATGACGGCGAGCGCCGCCGTCGGCTCGTCGAGGATCACGACCTTCGCCTGCCAATAGAGCGCCCGCGCGATCGCCACCGCCTGACGCTGCCCGCCCGACAGACGCGAGACCGTACGCGCGCCTGGCGGGATGCGGCTCTCGATGCGCGCGAGCAGCGCGTGGGTCTCCGCACGGATCTTGCGGTTGTCGACGGCCGGGATGAGCCCGAACCAGCGACGCATCGGCTCGCGGCCGAGAAAGATGTTGGCGCCGACCGAGAGGTCATCGGCGAGCGCGAGGTCCTGATAGACCGTTTCGATTCCGAGCCGGCGTGCCGCCGCCGGATCGTGCAGCTCGATCGGCTCCCCGCGCAGCCGGATCTCGCCTGAATCGGCCTTCACCACGCCCGCGATATGCTTGATCAGGGTCGACTTGCCGGCGCCGTTGTCACCGACGAGCGCGAGCACCTCGCCCGCCGCGAGCGACAGGTCGACGCCGCGCAGGACCTTGATCGGCCCGAAGCTCTTGTGCAGGTCCACTACCTCGAGTAGCGGCGGCACGACGTTCCCCGCGTTTTGTTGCCTTCAGTCTGAGCAACCCGGCGGGGGCGGCGTCAAGCGTGCCGGCATTCGTTGTGACGAATAGCAGCCGGCGGCGATCAGTTCGGAAGCGTCTCCGCGATCAAATCCGCAACGGCGTTCTCGCCCCCTGCCCGAAGCGCCGAGATCACCCCCTGGCGGTCCTTCGCGCTGCGATTCTGGCTCATCTTCCACTGCGCTTCGACGCGCGTGCCGGTGAGCCGGAATGCGCGGATGCCAGCCAGCATGGCCTTTCGGAATTTTTCCGGCAGCGTCGTGTGGTCGAACGCCGCGGGATCGCACGCTGCGAGCGTATGCAGCACGTCGTCCGGGTCGGGCAGCAGCGAGAGCGTCCCGTGGACATGGACCGCCGCATAGTCCCACGTCGGCACCGCCGGCTGCACCTCGTACCAGGACGGCGAGATGTAGGCGTGCGGCCCGCTGAAGATCGCCAGCGCCGTGCCGCCGTCGAGTGCCGCGCATTGTGGGTTGGCGGCCGCGAGATGCGCCTCGAGCACAAGAGTCTCGCTCTCCACCGCGACGGTGAACGGCACATGCGACGCGGACATGCCATCCGGCCCGTCGGTCACGAGCACGCCGAACGGGTTCGCCGCGATCAGGGCGGCGATCCGGGTCAGGTCGGTCTCGACGAAGGCGGGGCGAAGGTACATCGAACGTCTCGCTTGGGAACGTCTCGCTTGCGAAGGATCGTGATTACGCTAGGATTGGACTGAGATGCCGGACCAATCCAGCGCTTTCCACTCAGACCAATCGCGCCAGAAAGCGGTGTTCGAGCGGCTGCGCCAGGGCATCATGAGCGGCACGTTGCCTCCCGGCGCCCGGCTGCCGCCGACCCGCCATCTGTCGGAGGAGTTGGGGGTGGCACGCCAGACCGTGGTGCTCGCGTACGAGCGGCTTGCCGCGGAAGGCTACATCACCGCCCGCGTCGGCAGCGGTACCTTCGTCGCCGCCGACCTGCCCGACGCCGCTCCTGACCCCTCCCCCATCCCCGCCGCCAGCGACGCCCCGCTCTCCCGGCGCGGCAAGCTGCTGGCGGCCACGCCGGCGGCGAGCGCGCGCGATGCGGAGGTCGGAGCGGTCGCGGGCGGCGCCGGGTTGATGGCGCCTGGCCTGCCCGCGCCGGAGCTGTTTCCCGCCGCCGCGTGGGCGCGCTGCACCGCGAAGGTGCTGCGGACCCTCCCGCCGGAGCAGGCCGGCTACCCCGATCCGCAGGGGCTGCCGGGCTTGCGCGGCGAGATTGCCGCATACCTCGCAGGCTCCCGCGGCCTGCTCGCCGATCCCGCGCAGATCGTGGTCACCGCCGGCATCCAGCAGGCACTGCGCGTTGCTGCCGAGCTGCTGATCGACCCCGGTAACGCCGCCTGGGTGGAGGAGCCGGGCTACGTCGCGGGTCGCGGCGCGCTGCTCGCGGCGGGGGCGCGGCTCGTGCCCGTGCGGAGCGACGCGGCGGGGCTGGATGTCGCCGACGGCGTGCGCCGCGCCGCGGACGCGCGCCTCGTGCTGGTGGCGCCGTCGCACGCAACCCCGCTCGGCGGCGCGCTGCCGATCGGGCGGCGGCTCGCACTGCTCGACTGGGCGGCGCGTGCGGGCGCCTGGGTGCTGGAGGACGATGCGGATTCCGAATTCCGCTGGGAAGGCAAGCCGCTGCCCCCGCTCGCCACCCTCGATCGCGGCGGGCGGGTCATCTACTGCGGCACCTTCAGCAAGTCCGTCGCGCCCGCCCTGCGGCTGGGCTTCGCCGTGGTGCCCACGCCGCTCACCGCCGCCCTGGTGCGGGCGCGCACGCTGATGGACCGCGGCCCGGGCACGCTCGGGCAGGCGGTCCTGGCGGAGTTCATGCGCGCCGGTCAGCTCGCCCCGCACATAAGGCGAATGCGGACCGAATACGCGCGCCGCCGCACGGCACTGCTCGCTGCGCTCCGGACGCATTGCCCTGCGGTCGCGCCGATCGAGGCGCCCGGCGGCCTGCATATGGTGGCGACGCTGCCGGACCGGTTCGACGAAGCGGCCGTGGTCCGCGCCTGCCGCGTCCGCGGCCTCGCGGTCGCACCGCTCGCGGCCTATTACAACGGGACGCCTGCGATGAAGGGCCTCGTCCTGGGCTTCGCCACGACGCCGCCGGCTCTCGCGGCCGATGCCGCGCGGCGGATCGCGTCCGCACTCGGCAAGGAAGCGTAACGGCTCTATGCTGTCCCGATCGCGCCGCCCGGAGACCTCACGATGCTTGCCCGGCTGACCCTCGCCGCCCTGCCGCTCCTGCTCGCAGCCTGCGCCGCCACGCCGCCGAGCGGAGCCGTCGCCCAAGTGCCACTTGAGCCGCCCGGCGCGGGCCCGCTCACGCTCGCCCCGACCACGCCGCCGCAATCCACGGTCCAGCTACCGCCGACCGCGCCGGCCGTCGCCGTCGTCGAAACGCCGGTCACCGGCCCCATCGACGGCCTGTATCGCGGACGTATGTGGCTCGTGCGCGGCGAGCCGCTCCAGTTCGTGCCGACGAACGCCCAGACCCCCGAGCTTCTCGCAGCGAGCGCGAAGCCGCTCGGCTGCCCGCCCTCCTCGCTCGGCAACATCGAGATCGGCGACAGCACACTGCTGTACCCGTACCTGCCGAATGTCGTTTTCGTCGCGCCGGTCCCGTTGAACGGGCGCATCTACGCGATCGCCGGACAGTACGTCCTCCAGGGAACGCTGATAGAGGGCGACCTGAACTTGACCGTCACGAGCCCGAGCTGCGAGTCCCAGCTTTCGTTCTACCGGATGCCGTATTTCTGAGCCCCCGCAGGCCCGGCTCGGTCCGTCGCGCCCGTGATCAGCCGCGTCCCGCGCCCGAACGTCAGATACGCCCAGAACCATTCGACGGCCACGACAAGCCGGTTGCGGGCGCCTGCCAGGAACAGGATGTGGACCGCACCCCACAGCCACCAGGCGAACGGCCCTGTGATGCGAATGCGGCCGAACTCCGCGACCGCCTGACGCCGGCCGATCGTCGCGAGGCTGCCGGCGTGGCGATAGCGAAACGGCGGCGGCACGGCGCGGCCGCCCAGGCGTGCGCGGATGACGCGGCCGGCATATTCACCCGCCTGCTTGGCCGCCGGCGCGAGCCCAGGGACCGGGCGGCCGTACCACGCATCGATGGCCGCCGTGTCACCCACGGCGAAGATGTCGGGATGCCCGGGCGCTGTCAGATCCGGCTGAACGATCAACCGCCCCGCGCGATCCGCGGGTAGTGCGAGCCAACCGGCCGCAGGGGATGCGGCGACACCCGCCGCCCAGAACACGGTCGCGCAGGCAATCTCCTCGCCTGCAACGGTCAGGCCGCCCGTGCCCACGCTTTCCACCGCGGGGCCGAGCCTGACTTCCACTCCGAGCGCCTCGAGCGCGCGTCTCGCCGCGTCCGACAGCGCCGGCGGAAAGCTCGGCAGGACGCGGTCGCCGGACTGGATCAGCAGCACCCGCGCCTGCGCCGGATCGACCGAACGAAATTCATCTGCGAGGCCGTGGCGCGCCAACTCGGCGATGGCGCCGGCGAGTTCGACCCCGGTCGGCCCCCCGCCGACGATGGCGAAGGTCAGCAGCGCCTGGCGCGCGCCGGCGTCCGTATCCGTCTCTGCCCGCTCGAACGCCAGCAGGATCCGGCGGCGGATCGCGGTCGCATCGTCCAGGGTCTTCAGTCCGGGCGCCACCGGCTCCCAATCGTCGTGGCCGAAATACGCGTGGCGGGCGCCGGTCGCGAGCACGAGCGTGTCGTAGGCCACGGAGCTGCCGTCATCGAGGCGAACCGAGCGCGCCGCCGGGTCCGCCGCTTCCACGCGGCCCAGCATTACACGCACGTTCGCCTGTCCGCGGAACAGGGCGCGGATCGGTGTGGCGATATCCGCCGGCGACAGGCTCGCCGTCGCGACCTGATAGAGCAGCGGCTGAAACAGATGATAATTGTGCCGGTCGATCAACGTGACGGCACAGGGCGCGTGACGGAGCGCCTTCGCCGCGGCAACACCCGCGAATCCGCCACCGACGATGACGACGTGCGGCAGCGCCGCATCCCAGCCGCTTCCCATCATGCCCAGCGCCGCCAAACGGCGTCGAAGCAGGTCGCGGAGCAGCGCATCCAACGAGAGCCGGCCCGGCCCCGCCGAGAAGATCAGCAGAAGCAGCAGTACCCAGCACAGATGCTCGTTCGAGATGTCGTGCATCATCGCCGCCCCTGTCGCCGCCAGCAGCGGCAGCGCCGCCAGGCGGGTCGCGACGCCCGCGGCGAGGAGCGCCGGCAGCAGGAGTCCGGTCCCGTTGCCGACCATGCCATGGCGAACCAGGACGAACGCGATGCCGCATCGGAGCAGCAGCAACGCCACCGGCCGCGCGGCTCGCGTCAGAGCCGCGAGAAAACGGCCCGCGGCCGGTGCGAGCGGCAAGGCGGTGTCGTAGATGCCGCGTGCGATCACCCGATCGAGCGAAATGGCACCGGCGCCCGTGGTGACGTACCAGCCCGTCAGCAGCGCCCACAGGAGCGGCGCATCCAATCCCGGATGCGCGCGCCAGGCACTCAGAGAGAGAACCAGGAGGGGCAGGGCCGCCACCCGCGTGGCCAGTCCCAGGACCAGGAGGAGCGGCAGAACGAACCGAACGAAGCTTAGCAGAACGACCATCGGGACCGGGTGCATGGCCAGGCTCGGGGACTGATCTTCCAGCCCGGCGGAGCCGCCGCTCCAGAACAGCTGCGCCAGCCATACACGGACGAGCAGATCCACCAGCGGCGCCAGACGGTCGACCACCGACACGGCGCGAACAGCCCAAAGGACGATCGAACGCGCGTTCAAACCTTGCATGCGAACCTACCCAGAGGCACGAGGCCAGCCCCGCCTGTTCGCTGCGATCCGGACGAGGATACGTCCATGCACGCCTTTTCATCTCGTGGGCTCGCAGCGAGATGCCGCATGAGGGCCGGAGCACATTCGAAGGCCGACTCATGCGCACGCGCACTTCGTTCTGACCCATCCCGAGCCGCGGTCGTTCAATGCCCACCTGGTAAGTTCGGGATCGGCGGCCTTGGAGGCCAGGGATCGGAATGTCTCGGTCTCCGACCTCTCCGCAATGGGGTTCGACCCGTGCGAATCGGGTCCCGACGGCCGCATCGCGCCGGGAGCACCGATCTATTCGCCGTTCATCCGGCAGAGGCAGAATCTCGTTCTGGCGTGACACTCCCGAGCGGTCAGGACACACCCCCGAAAATCTCCGACGCGCTCGCGAAGACGCGCAAGGCCATCGTGCGCGGGGTGAGCGTCTCGCCGACCAGCAGGACGGCGTCGCCGTTGGTCCAGCGAAAGCTCGGTCCGTCCGATCGTTCCGTCGGGTGGAAGCCCTGAAAGAGTCGAGGGTCGTCGAGCTGCAACGGCGATCCGTCCAGCACGATGTCGCCGATCGCCACCCCGAGCAACCGCGCGTCTCCGGGCGGCGACACGGCGGCCGACCTGAGCCGCACGCTGCGGATGGCCGCTTCGACGCGCACATCGTAGGCTCCGGCCGCGCGGAGCGGCACGGTCTGGTCGAGCCCCTCGCCGAAGCCGAGCTCGATGGCGCGCCCCTCGAGACCGTCGCGAATGCGGGATATCACCAGCGCACTGGCGACGTGCATCGCCTGGAGTTCGTCGGTCGCGGCGGCGATCTCGCGTGGAATGCCTGCGACAACCGTGCGAGCATCGTGCTCCGGCGCGCCTCCGACCATCACGGCCAACCGATCCGCGTGGACCAGCGCTCTCCGCCCGAGCGGAATGACGTAATAGGCGACAGCCTCGACCTGCTCCTGGACGATGCTGGTGCCGTTCATCAGCCGCAGGACGGGCACCAGCCTGCGATCGACCCAGAGCAGTTGATCCGGGCTCACGCGCAGGTCTCGATTCGGTACGCCCTCGCCGAACGCGCCGGCTGCGATCCGGACCGGCCACGTTTCGGCAGGCGACCCTTGCTCCCGGCAGACGAAGCGCCGCACCTCGACGGGTCCGGAAATGCGCAGCGGACCGGCGGGTCCGAGGATCGTATCGCCCGCCCGCAGCTGTTCCACCGCGACATCGCCGGCCGGCGATGCAATCCGCGTTCGCTCCGCTACGCCGCTGCCTGGCGGAAGCGGCGCGATATCCCGCGACATCAGCCGTCGCGCGACGTCCGCCGTCCCGGCCGCGTCGTGCGGGTCGGTGGTCATGCCGTCGAACGACGTTCGCAGCGTGACCTTGTGCGGGACGCATATGCCGGCAGCGAACGCGAGCGCCTGCCCTTGCGCCGCGCTCCAGGCGCAAGTTTCGGTGACTTCACGAGCGGAACGTCGCACGCGCTTTGCCGGCATCTCGATCTCCTTCGCCTCAGATGCGCGATTCGCGCCCTCAATGAAAGCGCAGGAATGCCCAGCGGCGCTTGTGCAGACGGGTCCGCTTGCACATGTTTGCGCCGCCGCTGGAAGGATCGCAGAGGGTGGAGAGCGCCGCACATCTCGTGATCGCCGGGCTCGAGATCTACGCCGCAGCCGGGGCCGTGCTCGCCGCCGCATTCCTGCTGATCGGGCTCGACCGGATCGATCCCGCCGCTAACGGCTCCTACGCATTCCGCCCGCTTCTTGTTCCCGGACTGATCATGCTGTGGCCGCTCGTCGCGATTCGCTGGACGATCCGCGCGCGCGAGACGCGCTGATGCGGCGCCGCCATCGCGCCGTGCATCGCCGCGTGTGGCCCGTGCTAGCGGTCATCTTGCCGCTCCTTGTGATCGCCGCCGTGGTGTTCCGGCCGGCCGGGCCGACCCAGGCGCCTGCGGTGCGTCTGTCGCCGCCGTGAGCGCGCGTTATGCCCCGGTCGGCTGGAACCGCAGCAAGCTTTTCTACGATGCGATCCTGCTCGCCGCGGTGACTCTGTATCTGCTGCTGTATCTCTGGGTCGGCCCGTCGCTCGAGACCGGCACGCTCCCGATCGACGACCAGACGCTGGCGATGAATGCGTGGGGGACCTGCGCCTTCCTGTTGCTCTCAGTGGTGCTGGCGATCGGCCCGCTCTGCCGTCTCGATCCGCGCTTTCTTCCGGTGCTTTACAACCGCCGGCATTTCGGCGTGATCACCTGCGCCGTCGCCGCAGGGCACGCGAACGCGGTGCTGGGGTGGTACTTCGCCTACAGCCACGTTCCGCCGTTCGAAGCTGTGCTCGTGGCGGACACGAGCTTCGGCCAACTGCATGGGTTCCCGTTCGTGCCGTTCGGTGTTGCCGCGTTTGCGATTCTGTGCGCACTCGCGTTCACCAGCCATGATTTCTGGCTCGCGTTCCTGACGCCGCCACTGTGGAAGGCGCTGCACATGCTGATCTACGCGGCCTATGCGTGCGTGATCGTGCATGTCAGCTTCGGCGCGTTGCAGGATCCCGGCGACCCTCTGCTGGGAATGATGTTGCTCGCGAGTGCCGCGACATTGGGCGTGCTGCACGTTCTGGCGGGGCGGCGCAGCGTCCTCGCGGCGGGATCAGCGACGGATTCCGGATGGGTCGTTGCAGCCGATCTGGACGACATTGCCGACGGGCACGGCATCGTGGTTCCGCTGAAAGACGCAGAAGCGGTCGCCATTTTTCGCGATGGCGACGGGTTGTCGGCGGTGGCGAATGTCTGCGCGCATCAGAACGGCCCGCTCGGCGAAGGGCGCGTGATCGGCGGCTGCATCACCTGTCCGTGGCACGGCTTTCAATATCGCCTGGCGGACGGCTGCGCGCCGCCGCCGTATACGGAAAAACTCGCGACATATCGATTGCGGCTTGAAGGGACGAAGGTGTTGCTCGACACGCGCCCGAACGCACCGGGCACCTATGTCGAGCCGTTATCGATTCCGGCCGAAGGCGCTTCCGCCGATGTGGTGCAGGCGTGAAACGAGACGATTTCTTCGTGGGCTGGGCGGGACGGCTGCCGCGGGCGCATCGGGGTGTTGTCGCACTCGCGGTGGCGTGCCTGCTCGGCGGATCTGCGCTGCTACCGCTCGCGCTCGCGCGCGGAACCGCCGATCCAGGCAGCGGCGCATTCGAGTGGGGGGCGGGCGAACAGACGCTGACGGGAACGCTCACGATTTTGCCTTACCCTACGGTCTGGACACCGCCTGATGCCGCGCATCCACGAGGGCACACGGTTCTTCTCTCCGGCGAAGGCAAGGAGCGTCCGGATGTAGCCGCCGGCGATGATGGCAAACTGGTCGCAGCGAAGGGATTTCTCATCAGGCGCGGCGAGACGGAGACGCTGCAAGCCGGCAGCGTCCAGCGCGTCGATGGCCTGCCGGGAGCGCCCCCGGTGACGCCGCTCGGCACATGGCGCATCGCCGGCGAGATCTGCGACGGGAAATGCGCGATCGGGGCGATGCGGCCCGGACGCGGGGCGGCGCATCGCCCCTGCGCGAATCTCTGCCTGATCGGCGGCCTGCCCCCAGTTCTGCTCAGCACTGGCGCAATCGACGGCCACGACACGCTGCTGCTGGCCGATCGCGGCGGGGCAGCACTCTCGGAGCGGTTACACGATGACGTTGCGGTGCCGATCGTGCTCGAGGGCGCCGTCGAGCTGCGAGGCGACCTGCTGATTCTGCGGACGACGCTGCCGTGAAAAAGCGCGTGGCGCTTACGATCGCGGCGGTGGCCGTGGCGTGGCCTTTGTGGTGGCTCGGAGGAGCGGCCGAAGGATGGACGGGGCTCGATGATCTCGACGCAATCGGCCCGGTGGTGGCGGTCTTTCTCGGATTAAGTCTGCTGGCGCGAGCGCTCGATCGGCTCGGCGAACGACCATAGCGCGACCGACACGCAGAACCTGCGCAAAAACCCGTGCCCGGCGATCAGCGCACGAATCTCGGGTTCGTCAGGATTATGTTGTGCACCTCGCAGCGTCCGCCGACCATCGAGACCGTAAGCCGGTCGCCCTGCATCTGACCGGTCATCGTGCCCCCCGACGCAGCCGGCGTCATCGGGTTGACCTTGAACGAGACGGCGCCGTTGCTCGCGACGGTACCCTCCAGTCCGCTCATCCTCATGGGATCGGTGGGCGCGAACATGACGCCGCCCAATGTGTTCGGACCGTTGCGTTCGACGTGGACGGTGAAGCCCGGACAATTGGGGCCCGTGCTTGCGACTTGCCCGATGAACGCGTCGCGATCGGTCCCGCTGTCGGATCCGACCGCGGGACCGTAGTTCACGGGATCGTTCGCGCAAGCAGCGAGTAATGTTGCGGCCAGAACGACCGCGGATTTGATCTGTGCCATTCGTCGGTTCCGATCGTCGCTGTGACAGGCGAGGACGTACTGGCCGGTTGGAGTGTAGCGCGCCAACGATTCCCGAGCAACACAACGGGTGTGTGCGTCGGCGGCGTGAATAAACCCGACCGCGCTCAAGTCTTGGGACCGCGAGCCCTGCGGGCACCAAGGAGGCATGCATGTTGCGCACCGATGGCGATGTCGAACAACACGCATTTGACCCGGCCACCCGATCGCTGCACTGGCTCACCGCGGGCCTCATGACGCTGGTGTTCGTGCTCGCGTTCGCAATCGATTTCATGCCGTCCCGCGCTTCGTTCCTCACGGTGGTGCAGTTGCACCGCTCGCTCGGGCTCGTGGTGTGGGGGGTGACCCTGGGGCGGCTGGTCTGGCGCCAGTTCGCGAAATTCCCGAACTGGCCCGTGGATATGACTCGGCCGATGCGGGTTGCGGCGCAAGGCAGCGAGTACGCGCTCTACGCTCTGCTGCTGAGCCAGCCGATCCTGGGGCTTCTACAGACCAACGCGCACGGCGACCGCGTGAACCTGTTCTTCCTCGGCCAGCTCCCGGCGCTGATCGGTCGCGATCGCGCGGTCGACCGGCAACTCCTGGCGGTGCATCAGACCGTCGGCTTCCTGCTGCTCGGCCTGATCGCGCTGCATGTCTCGGCCGCGCTCTTCCACCATTTCTGGCGGCGTGACGATACGCTTACGGCAATGCTCCCTTCGGCGGCAGCGCGTCGAGCGGCGAGATCGCCTGGTGAGGCTGCTTCATCCGTCGCAGCGCCGCCATGATGGCACGTGCATGCACCGGGCATAATGCGGCCGCGCGCATTGTCTGGCGCGCGAAGAGGCTCGACGTTGCTTACGATCCGCTGAACCAATTGTATCCGCGATCCGCCCAGAACGAATTCGGTTGCCGGTTGGTCACATAGATCGTCGTCACCCATTTCGGATTCTTGAACCCGAGCTTCGTCGGCACGCGGATCTTGAACGGGAAGCCGTATTTGCGCGGCAGCGTCTGGTCGGCGAAGGTGAGCGCCAGAAATGTCTGCGGATGCAGCGCGGTCGGCATGTCGAGCGCCTCATAATATCCGTCGGCGCACTCGAACCCGACATAGCCCGCGCTCGTATCGGCGCCGACGCGGCGGAGGAAGTCGCCGAGCGGGATCCCACCCCACTTGCCGATCATGCTCCAGCCCTCGACGCAGACATGACGCGTGATCTGGCTCTGCTGCGGTAGCGCGTGGAGGGCATCGACGGTCCAGGGCTTCTTGTCCGCGATCAGGCCCGACAGTTGCAACTTGTAGTCGGCAGCATCGAGTTTTGGCGCGTCGTCCGGCGAGAAGAAGGCGTTGTAGCGGAAGTCGTGCACCACCTGATCTTCGCGATACACGGGTGCCAGGCGCGTGCGGCTGAACAGCACCGCCTGCGCCTCGTCGTTCCAACGCGAGAGCGCGCGCAGGAAGCGCTCCACACTCTCGTTGCTGCTGATGTCGCAGCCCGGAAGCAGCGCGAGCGCGCCCAGGCTGAGACTGCCGCGGAACAGCCGTCGGCGCTCGAGCGACTTCACGAGCGGGGTGCGCTCAAGCGCCATGACGCGACCCTCCGTGCGCGTCGGTCGGCGCCGATGCCTCCCCGGTCACCATCGCGACGAACGTCTTCGGCACCAGGATGGTCAGCGCGACATGCACGACGAGGAAGCCGACGATTCCCGCCATGCCGAGGAAATGGACGACGCGGGCGATCTCGTAATTCCCGAACGATGCGGTCAACCACCAGAACTGCACGGGCTTCCAGATCGCGAGGCCCGACGCCACCATCAGCACCGTCAGGAACAGCACGCCCCAATAGAACACGCGCTGCACCGCATTGTACGAGCCGAGCGCGTGCGACAGCTTGCCGCGGAGGGCGGCGGTGAAATCGCGGACGAAGCTGCGCGGACCGACCGGTAGGAAGTCGCGCTGATAGTGGCGGGTTGCGAACCCGATCGCCACCATCACGAGGAAGTTGGCGACGAGCAGCCACATCGCGCCGAAATGCCACGCCAGCGCGTTGGCGAGGCCGTCCTCGCCGGAACTTGGTTTCACGAAGGCAGGCTGGCCGCCGAGCGAGAGCCATACGGGGAATTGGAAGTCGATCGGCAGCGCCGGGTACCAATTGTAGATGCGCCAGCCGCTGCCGATCATGATGATCATCGCCAGCGCGTTCAGCCAGTGCGTGATGCGCCGCGCCAACGGATGACGCTGCACGTTCCGCGCGGCCGCCGCGGACGAGGACGCGCCAGTGGTGATGCCGGCTTCGTAGGCGATGTCGTTCATGTCAGGACGGCTCCAGCCCGGCGCTCCGCAGCTGCGCGATCGAGCCCGGACTGCCGAGGAATTCGACGAAGTCGGCGGCGAAACGGCTCGACGGCTTCGCGCTGATCGCCGCAGCATAGGTCAATGGAATCTGGGGGGAGGGCAGCACGGCGGCGGTCGACAGCGACGGATCGGCGGCGACATCGGTGCGATACAGGATCGCGAGCGCGGCGGCGCGGGTCTTGAGCAGGAACAGTGCATCGGCGTCGCGCGCGACACCCTGGATCTTCGTCTCCGGCGGGGGCCAGTCCGCCCGCCGCATCGCGTCATGGCTCGCCACGCCGAGCGAGTCCGGAACCGGTTCGTCGACCACCGCGAGCGTGCCGGTGACGGTGAGTTGTTCGATCGGCACCGCCGGCCCCTCGCCGCGGCGCGCGACGACGAGTCCGTTGAGCCCGATCGGCACCGGCCGGCCCGGACCGACGACATTGCCGGCGAGATCGGCCGCGAGCAGCGCGTCGGTCTGGAGCACCGCGACATCCGCGAGCGTGAACGGGATTTCACGGATCAGCATCTTCGATGGCGCGGCAAAGATGTGCAGCGGCGCCCCGGTGCGCGCCAGGAACGTCCGCCCGAGCGCGCCGATCACCGGGACAAGCGTCGGCTCGACGAAAGCGGAGATGTCGGGCGCCGGCGAGAACGCGGCGCGAGCGATGCGCGGCGCCGCGAGAACCATGGCCGCCGCGGGTAGCCCCGCGAGCAGCGTGCGGCGGTCAACTTGCATGCTCGCTCTCACGTGCGGCGCCGAGAATGCGTCCGTCCGAGGCTTGGATGACGACTGCGAGCTTCTCGCCCGCCGGCAGCGGACGGCGCAAGGTCACGCGATCTCCGGACCACGCCGCGGCCGTGGCGAGGCTGCGGACGATGTTCGCCTCGACGAGGGTTCGTCCGCCGTTCTCGCCGCGCCCGATCGAGGTGGTGTGCTCCGGATCGTAGCCGACGAGCAGCACCGTGGTCCCCGGCGCCGCGGTTCCGGCCGCGATCTCGATCACCGCTTCGTTGCCGTCGCGCCGCAGCGTCACGGGGACGGCAGCCGCGTCGGCGCTTGCCGCACGCCGGATGGCGGCGAGCGTCGCCGGCCGGTCGGAGCCGACAACGTCGGTCCGCCCGTCGACGACGAGCTGCGGCGTGTAGACATCGCTCGGCAGGGCGGCGGCATAGGCACGCTGCCGCTGCGTCGCCGCCTGGAGCGCGAACGGGTCGTGCCATCCGAGATAGTCCCAGTAGGTCACGTGGAAGGCGAGGGGCAGCACGTCGGCGCGGGTGCGGGCGAGATCGCGCAGCACAGCATCGGCCGGCGGACAGGAAGAACAGCCCTCCGACGTGAATAGCTCCAGAATGACCGGCCGGTCCGCACGCGCGGCGCTTGCGGCTCCGCAGAACGCCAGGGCCGCCACCGCCAGCGCCGATCCGATCCTCCGCATGGTCCTCTCCATCTCCGCTCATTCCCCTTTCGGCGTCCGCCTGGAGAGGTTACGCCTTCGTTCGGCTGCAGGAGCGCCCTCGTGGGGTTCGCAACAGATCAGGATCACCGATGGGCCGAAATGATGGCGGCGGCGCAGGCCGGCGATCCGGTGGCCTACCGGCAGCTGCTGAGCGAACTGGTGCCGATTCTCCGCGCACTCGTCCGGCGCCATGGCGTGCCGCCCATGCATGTCGAGGATGTCGTGCAGGACGTGCTCCTGACGGTGCACCGGGTGCGGCACACCTATGATCCCTCCCTGCCCTTCCTACCGTGGCTCGCTGCGATCGCGCGGCGGCGCTCGATCGACCTGCTGCGGCGGGAGGGGCGGCGATGGGCGATGGAAGCTTCGGATGACAAACTTGAAACCTTCGCGGACCCTTCTGCGAACGCTCCCACAGAGAACCGCGAATTGCAGGAGTGGCTGGGCATGGCCATCGCCAAGCTGCCCCCGCGGCAACGCAAGGCGCTCGAATTGGTGAAACTGCAGGAGATGACCGTCGCGGAGGCTGCGGAAGCGAGCGGCCAGACTCAAGGTGCGGTGAAGGTGAACGTGCACCGCGCGCTACGCGCGATGCGCGGGCTCCTCGGCGAAGGGTAGGGGCGAAGGCTAGGGCGGTGAGCAACGACATCGACAGCCTGATCGAACAGCTTGCGCGCGACGCGGCGCCGGTGAAGCGCCTGCATCCGCCGATGCTGCGGGCAGGGCTCTGCATCGTGGCGATCCTGAGCGGCATGGCGGTGGCGATCCTGTTGTTCGCCAATCTGGCGGTGATCGAAGCGCGCGCGGACGCCGGTTTTCTGCCGATCGAGCTGGTGGGCACGCTCGGCACCGGCATCCTCGCGACGATCGCCGCCTTCCATCTGAGCCTGCCGGATCGGTCGCCCCGCTGGGCGTTGCTCCCCCTGCCCGCGCTCGCGGTGTGGCTGGCGGGGAGCGGGCTGGGCTGCGTCAGGCACTTCCTGTCGGGCGCGGGGAACGACTGGAGCATGCGCTCGAGCTGGCATTGCGTGCTGTTCATCTGCGGCGTCGGCTTGCCGCTGATGGTGGCGATGCTGTTGGTGCTGTGGCGGGCGCGCCCGCTGGCGCCTGCGCCCGTTGCCATCGCCGGCGGGCTTGCCGCCGCCGCCTTCGCGGCGTTCCTTCTCGAATTCTTCCACCCGTTCGACATCAGCGTCATGGACCTGACGCTGCACGCGGCCGCGGTGGGGGCGGTCGTCTGGGTCTCAGGGGTGACCGGGAACAGGCTCCTAGCGAAGACCTAACTCAACGGTCATGCTGCGATTTTGGTTGACGCGCGACACGAAGAAACGGTGGTAATGGGCGGTTATCAATCGCCATCGAGGTCCGCGTGTCCCGCTTCCTTTCTCTCCTCACCGGTGCCGCCGTTCTCGTCTCCAGCGCGGCGCAGGCCAACTGCACCTCGCCCGCCGACGAGGTGACGTTCCAGCTGCAAGGCCTGAAGAGCGAGCTTCAGGTGCTGACGCTCAGCTGCCAGATGGATGAGCGCTACAACACGTTCGTCCGCCGCTTCCAGCCGCGACTCGGGCAGGACGAGCGCGACTTCACCGCCTATTTCCGCCACACCTTCGGCAGTTCCGGCCAGCGCGAGCAGGATGCCTACATCACTTTGCTCGCGAACGCCCACGCCGAAGAGGCGATCACGAACGGGTCGGACTACTGCGCTCATGACGGGATGATTTTCGACGAACTGGCGGCACTGCAGAGCGACGCCGATCTGGTGCCCTACGTTGCGGGCAAGCGGGTCGTGCCGACGGCTGCGGAGGCGTGCCCGTCGCCCAGCCGCGCGGCCCCCGCGCCGAAGCGCCGCACGGCTCGCCGCTAAACCGCGCGGGTCGGGGCGGCGTATCGGCGCGCCGCCTTCCTCCGTGCGCTGGCGCTACGCCGGGTTGACGGTGACTGCGGTTTGGATCGCCGGGTTCCCCGGCACCAACTGCACCGTGAAGGCATCGGCGCCCGCGTAGTGCGGCGCAGGCGTGTAGTCGATGCGTGTCACGTCGCCGACCGTGTGGATGTAGACGCTTCCATGTGCCGGTGGGGCAGTCACCAACCCGGCGCCGAACGGCTTGCCGGAGGATTGGGAGACGGAGATCGCGCACCAGCCGCCGTCATTGCCGACCACCATCTTGACGTCGGCGGGTTTCCCCGCGGCGAGGCGGATTTCCTTTGGCACGACGCAGTTTTTCGCGCCTCCGGTGAGATCGCTCGCGAAGCGGCGCGCGGTCGACACCGGCGGGGGCGGCTGGGCGCAGCTCTGCGCAAGCAGCGCCGCCCCCAGCGCGACCCCGGTCGCGAGGCGGCGCGATGCCAGCCTTCCCCAACTCCACCCTGTTTGCATTCCATTCATCCCGTGTGACACAGGCCGGTTGCGCCCGAGCGGCGCCCCAAGAACCCGCGATGCCGCATATCAACCGCGCCCTGTTCGCGCAATCGCCAGGGGCCGCCAATTGGTTTCTATATCGGAATGAATGGGGCGCGGATAGTCAACGTCCGCTCAGGCCCGATTTTTTGAAGCGACCACCGGCACGGAGATGCTGTCGGACAGCTTCATCATGAGTTGTCCGCCGCGCGTGCGGAAGGTCCGCAGCGGATACTCCGCGCGGTCCCGGGCGGGTTGGGCGCGGCGCGGGCGCGGCTTGCCCACGCGGGGCGGCGGCGGCGGCGGCAGGTCGGGCGGCGGTTGGGCGGCCAGCATCCGGCACAACGGCCGCAGCATCCGATGGAGCTGCGGCGCCGCCTTCAGCAGCGCCTGCATCTCCGGCTCG
>DATAPS010000491.1:0-3978 GCA_036265085.1 Acetobacteraceae bacterium
AAGGGGGCAAACATGAGGAGTGCGGCCACCACATGCCGCACACGACGGATCATGGTCATCTGCTTTTCGTCCCCCGCTTGCCGTCCGGCTGGGCGGTCTGGTCCGAACTGCCGCGAGACGCCCGCCTGGACACGTTTCGAGAGTGACAGGCAGCGCTCCGCCCTGTCAAACACGGCCGCGAGCCCGTGGACGGATGCGCGATCAACCCGCTAGGCTGATTGACCGAGAAACGGCCGGAGGAGCGATCATCATGCTGCGCAGCGTTGTAATTGCGGCGATATCGCTGCTGGTAGCCGGCGCTGCGCGCGCCGAAACGGTGCTGCGCATCGTCCCGCAATCCGACCTCCGCGTGCTCGACCCGCACGCGACGCAGGCGACGATCACGCGCATCCACGCGCAGATGATCTACGACACGCTCTACGCGCTCGACGAGAAGCTCAATCCGAAGCCGCAGATGGTCGGCGCGGAGAAGGTTTCCGACGACCGCCTGACCTACGAATTCACGCTCCGTCCGGGGCTCGCGTTCAGCAATGGGCAGAAGGTCACGACCAAGGATGTGCTCGCCTCCATCCCGCGCGCGGCGAAGCAGGATCCGCTGATGCAGATCATGATGAAGCGGCAAACCGGGATGGATGCGGTAGACGACAACACGTTCCGCGTCCATTTCGCCAAGCCCTTCGCCTACACCGAACTGGCGCTCGCCGCGCCCAGCGCCTTCATCCTGCGCGCGGACGACATCGCGGCGGCCGGCGACGGCGTGCTGCGCACCAACATCGGCTCCGGCCCGTTCCGTTTCGTCGATTCCGCCTTCGTGCCGGGCGCGCGCATCGTCTACGACCGCAACGTGGCCTACCAGCCGCGCGACGAACCCGCGGACGGGCTCGCAGGCGGTAAGCGCGTGTTCGTCGACAAGGTCGAGTGGGACGTCATCCCCGACCTGCAGACGCGCATCGCCGCGCTCACCAAGGGCGAGGTTGATCTGATCGACCAATTGCCGCACGACGGCGTGGAAAGCCTCGCGCATCGGCCCGACATTGAAGTCGCGGTGCTCAATCCTCTGGGCAATCAGGCCTTCATGCGGCTGAACACGCTCAACCCGCCCTTCAACGACGTGCGGGCGCGACGGGCGATCGCGATGACGATCCTGCAGTCCGACTATCTGTCGGCGGCGTTCACCGACGACCGCACTTGGTGGCGCGAGTGCTACGCCTATTTCGGTTGCGGCACGCCGAACGAGTCGGAAGCCGGATCGGAGCCGTATCAGAAGCCGGATTACGAGCGCGCGAAGGCGCTGCTGAAGGAAGCGGGGTATAACGGGGAGCGCATCGTCGTACTGTCCAGCAAGGAGATCCCGCTGATCGGCGCGCTGGCCGAGGTCACCGCCGACGCGCTGCGTAAGATCGGCGTGAACGTCGATTTGCAGGAGAGCGATTGGGGCACGCTCGTCGTGCGGCGCGCGAAGAAGGAGCCGGTGGACCGGGGCGGCTGGAGCATCTTCAGCTCCGGCGCGGATGTCTGGGTGGTATCGCTGCCGGCAACGAACTTCCTGGTCGATACGCGGTGCGATGGGAACAACTATGTGGGCTGGCCGTGCTCCGACAAGCTCGAGGCGATGCGCAACGAGCTCATCGATAATCCATCTCCCGCCAAGATCGCGGCGTTCAACAAGGCCGCGTGGGACGAACTGCCGACGATCCTGCTCGGCCAGTATCTGCAGCCGGTGGCGTGGCGGAAATCGATCAGCGGGCTCGTGCATGGCGGCACGCTCGCGTTCTGGAACGTCCGCAAGCAGCAATAAACGGACGTGCTCTCACGTGATCTGCAGGACCGGGCGGCGCGTTTCCGCCCGGCGGAGGTACGGCGGCGTCTCCGCAATCCCATGGTGCGTCCGCGCTGGATCGGGGACGACGACCGGTTCTGGTATCCGAAGGAGACCGAGGCGGGCGTCGTCTTCACCGAAGTCGATGCGGCGACCGGCGACCGGCGCCCCGCGTTCGATCACGCGGAGCTCGCCGCATCGCTGGCTGCCGCAGCGATGCGGGCAGTGGATGCGGCGAATCTGCCGCTCGAAGATTTGCGGATCGCGTCCGACGGCGCGCTGACCTTCACCGCGTTCGGTCGCGCGTGGTCCTGGCGTCACGGCGACGCGTGCAAGCCCGGTCTGGCCTGCGCCGGCCCGGGCGAAGTGCTCTCTCCCGACGGGCGCTGGGCCGCGTACCGGAATGGACACGATCTCTGGCTGCGCGAGACGGCGACGGGCGCGACGCGGGCACTCACCCAGGACGGTGCCGCGCACTACGCCTACGCGAAATCACCCGACATGAACCTGACGGCGGTGACGCTCGCGCGGCGCGCCATCGTGCTTCCGGCGGCCGTGCTGTGGTCACCGGACAGTCGTCGCCTGTTCACCTGCCGTCTCGACGAACGCAACGTGCCGGTGCTGCCGCTGGTGCAGCACGTGCCGGATGACGGCTCCGTGCGGCCCGTGCTGCACAGCCATCGTGTTGCGCTGAGCGGCGATGCGGAGGTTCCGCATGCCGAACCCGTGGTAATCGACGTCGAGACCGGGGCCTTGATCCGCGTCGATGTCGCGTCCGAGATCGTCTTCGTAATGACCACGGTGGAGCGCAACGAAGCGTGGTGGAGCGCGGATGGCGCGCGCGTGTTTCACCTTGCGCGCGACCGGGCGCAGCGGAACCTGACGCTGTGGGAGACCGACGCGGGGACGGGCGCCGCGCGTGCGGTGCTCACCGAGAGCGAGGCGACATTCGTCGACGTCAATCTCTCGGTTACCGGGATGCCGAATGTACGCGTGCTCGACCGCAGCAACGAGGTTCTCTGGTTCTCGCAGCGGGACGGACGCGCGCACCTTTATCTCTGCGATCTTGCAACTGGCGCGCTGAAGAATCCGATCACGTCTGGCGAGCTCATCGTGCGAGACCTTGCGTATGTCGACGAAGCCGCGCGCACGGTTCTGTTCCTCGCGGGCGGGCTCGAGCCGGGCGAGGATCCCGCGCGGCGCAAACTCTGCCGCGCAGGTCTCGACGGCAGCGGTGTCAGGGTGCTGACGCCGGAGCCGGGCGATCACGACCTCGCCATGCCGCAACCGCGGCCGCCGCGCGATCACGTCCGCCCGCGGCTGGAGGCCGGATGGTTTCTGTCGCCGTCCGGACAATACCTGGTCGAGACATATGGCACGCTGGATTCAGCGCCGGTCTCGGTGCTGCGCCGGATTGACGGGAGCGTTGTCGCGACGTTGGAGACAGCGGAACTCGCACCGGATCTCGCACGCGATTGGCGGTGGCCGATGCCGTTCCACGCCAAATCGGCGGATAGCGATGCCGACCTCTACGGCGCGATCTGGCTGCCGACCGATTTCGACCCGGCCCGGCAGTATCCGGTGATCGACTACATCTATCCCGGTCCCCAGCGTGGCAATCTACCGACGGTGTCGCTACCGGACACGCTTGCCGAGCTGGCGCGCTCCTGCATGCCGCAATCCTTCGCGGAGCTCGGGTTCGCGGTTGTCGTCGTCGACGGGCGCGGCTCGGCCTTGCGGGAAAAAGCGTTTCACGACCTCAGCTACGGCAAGCTGCAGAATCCCGGTCGGCTCGAGGATCATGTCGCTGTCCTACAGGAACTGGCGCACCGGCATCCGTGGTTCGACACGCGCCGCGTGGGCATCATGGGCCATTCCGGCGGCGGTTACGCCTCCGTGCACGCGATGCTCACCTATCCCGACGTGTTCCACGCGGCGGTGGCGACCTCGGGAAACCACGACCAGCGCGGCTACAGCTTCGCATGGTGCGAGAAATATCAGGGTCCGCTCGTCCGCGACCGGGAGGCTTCGAACTACGACGAAGCCTCCAACCCGCCGTTCGCACATCGGCTAGAGGGAAAACTGCTGCTGGCGACGGGCGACATGGACGATAACGTGCATCCGGCGCTGACGCTGCAACTCGTCGACGCGCTGATCCG
>DATAPS010000492.1:0-12931 GCA_036265085.1 Acetobacteraceae bacterium
GAATCCGCCAGGGCGCCGGGTTCCGGAGGTTGACGCTCCCCTCCCTCCCCCGCACATCCGACCCATGACCGACCCCTTCGTCATGCCGGAAGACGCCACGGCCGCCGACGCCATCGCCGGCATCGACGACGATCTCTCGGTGTTCGACGACTGGATGGACCGGTACCAGTACATCATCGAGCTCGGCCGCAAGCTGCCGACCTTCCCCGACGCCTGGGCGAACGACGCGCATCGCGTGCCTGGGTGCCAGAGCCGGGTTTGGATGGAGTCGGTGCTCCGCGAAGGGAAGCTCTACCTTGCCGGGGCATCGGATGCCGCGATCGTCTCCGGGCTGATCGCGCTGTTGCTGCGGGTCTATTCGGGCCGTTCGCCGCGGGAGATTGCGGCAACGGACCCGGTGTTCCTCAAGGAGCTCGGCCTTTTGGAGGCGCTCTCGACCAATCGCGGCAACGGCATTGCCGCGATGGCCCGGAAGATCCGCGAGGTGGCGGCGTTGGGGGAGACCAAATCGGCCGCGTAAGCGCCCGACCGTTTCCCGTAAGGTCCCGTGTGACTCGCCGTCCCGCGTTCGGCTAGGGTACCGGCACTTTCAGAAGGATCGATCCGGATGGATGAGGCGCCCCGCTCACCCGAGGCAGCCAGCGAGGCGGCGGCGACGTTCGCGCTTCCCGCGCAGGACGAAGATGTCGCGACGCTCCGCCGGAGCGTGGTCGCGAAGCTCACCTACGCCGTCGGCAAGGACCCGATCGCCGCGAACGACCGGGACTGGTTCGTCGCGACCGCCCTGACGGTGCGCGACCGCATCGTCGACCGCTGGATGGCGTCGACGCGGAAGACCTACGCGCTCGGGCAGAAGCGGGTTTACTATCTTTCGCTCGAGTTCCTGATCGGCCGGCTGCTCCATGACAGCCTGAGCAATCTCGGCATCACCGACCAGATGCGCCGGGCCCTGGCCGAACTCGGGGTGGACCTTGACCGGCTCCGCACGATCGAGCCCGATGCGGCGCTCGGCAACGGGGGCCTCGGCCGCCTCGCCGCCTGCTTCATGGAGAGCATGGCGACGCTGGGGATTCCGTCGTACGGCTACGGCATCCGCTACTCCCACGGTCTCTTTCACCAAGTCATCAGCGACGGCTGGCAGCGCGAATACCCGGAGAACTGGCTGAACCTCGGCAATCCCTGGGAATTCGAGCGCGCCGAGGTCGATTATCAGATCGGGTTCGGCGGGCAGGTGGAGGCCTTGCGCAGCGCTGCGGACGGCTCGACGCGGCACGTCTGGCATCCCGCAGAGACGGTCGTGGCGATCGCCTATGACACGGCGGTAGTCGGGTGGCGCGGCAAGAATGTGAACACGCTGCGGCTCTGGTCCGCACGCGCCCCGCACCCGCTGCAGCTGGAGGAGTTCAACCGCGGCGACCATGTCGGTGCGCTCCAGACACGAGTGCGCGCCAACGCGATCTCGCAGATCCTCTATCCCAGCGACGAGACGCCGGCCGGGCAGGAGCTGCGTCTGCGGCAGGAGTATTTCTTCTCGTCCGCGTCGCTGCAGGACCTCGTCCGGCGGCATGTGGGCCAACACGGCGACATCCGGATGCTGCCGGAAAAAGCCGCGATCCAACTCAACGACACTCATCCGGCCGTTGCGATCGCGGAGCTGATGCGCATCCTCGTCGATCTGCACGACGTTCCGTGGGCCGAGGCATGGGAGATCACGCGGGCGACGTTCTCCTACACCAACCACACCCTGCTGCCGGAAGCGCTCGAGAGCTGGCCGGTGCCGCTCATGGAGCGGCTGCTGCCGCGGCACATGCAGATTATCTACATGATCAACTGGCAGCACCTGGACGTGCTCAGAAAGGCCGGGCGCGACGATCAGGCGTTGTCCGCGATGTCTCTGATCGACGAGCAGATCGGGCGGCGCGTGCGGATGGGCACGCTGGCGTTCCTGGCGTCGCACAAGATCAACGGCGTATCCGCGCTGCATACCGAACTGCTGCGGAAGACGTTGTTCCGCGACCTGAACGCGGTCTATCCCGGCCGCATCACCAACAAGACGAACGGGATCACACAGCGCCGCTGGCTGTTCTCTGCCAACCCTGCATTGACTGAGCTCATCGCGGATGTCTCGGGGCCGCAATTTCTCGACGATATCGGTGCGCTCGAGAGATTCGCTGCTGCTGCCGACGATACGTCAGTCCACGAGCGGCTCGCGGCGATCCGGCGGCAGAACAAGATCGCGCTCGCGCGGATCATCGCTGAACGGCTGGACGTGAAGGTCGACCCTGACGCGATGTTCGACGTGCATATCAAGCGCATCCACGAATACAAGCGCCAGCTGATGAACATCCTGCACACGGTAGCGCTCTACGATGCGATGCGCGCCCAGCCGATGCGGGACTGGGTGCCGCGCGTGAAGATCTTCGCGGGAAAGGCTGCGGCGAGCTATCACCGCGCCAAGCTCATCATCAAGCTCGCGAACGATGTGGCCCGCGTGGTCAACACCGATCCGACGTTGCGCGGATTGTTGAAGGTCGTCTTCCTGCCGAACTATAACGTGTCGCTTGCCGAGACGATCATCCCCGCCGCAGATCTGTCCGAGCAGATTTCGACGGCCGGCATGGAAGCTTCGGGGACGGGAAACATGAAATTCGCCCTCAACGGCGCGCTCACCATCGGCACGCTGGACGGTGCGAATGTCGAGATCCGTGAACGCGTCGGCGCCGAGAACATCGTCATCTTCGGCCTCAATGCCGAACGGGCTGCCCGGCGCAGGCGCGAGCATGAGCCGCGCGCCGCGATCGCTGCATGCCCGATGCTCGCGGAGGTGCTCGATGCGATCGGGTCTGGCGTGTTCGCCCACGACCAGCCGAGCCGGTTCCGTGAGCTCGTCGAAGAGCTTCACACGACCGACAAGTTTCTGGTGACGGACGATTTCGACAGCTACGTGGCGGCGCAGCAGGAGGTCGGCTCGCGGTGGCAGGACCGGTTCCGGTGGTGGCGCACGTCGATCATGAACACTGCTCATACCGGCTGGTTCTCGTCGGATCGCGCGATGCGGGAATATGCGGGCGAGATCTGGCAGGTCCCGGTTCCGGCGGATGCAGGCTAGCGAGGAGGCAGCACTCGCTCGGCGGGATTGAGCGGGTCGATTCGGGAGAAAGAGAAGAATGGCCGCGATACCGGCTTTGAGCGGGCCAATTGCACGAAACGCCATGGCGTACGTGCTGGCCGGGGGGCGCGGAAGCCGCTTGCTCGAGTTGACGGACTCGCGCGCCAAGCCGGCCGTGCCGTTCGGCGGCAAGACGCGGATCATCGACTTCGCATTGTCGAATGCACTGAACTCGGGGATCCGGCGGATCGCGGTCGCGACTCAGTACAAGGCGCACAGCCTGATCCGCCACCTCCAGCGCGGCTGGAACTTCTTTCGGCCGGAGCGCAACGAAAGCTTCGACATCCTGCCGGCCAGCCAACGCGTCAGCGAGCACCAATGGTATCTCGGCACAGCCGATGCCGTGTATCAGAACATCGACATCGTCGAGAGCTACGCGCCCACGTTCATGGTCATCCTCGCGGGCGACCACATCTACAAGATGGATTATGAGTCGATGCTGCAACAGCATTGCAATGACGGTGCTGATGTAACGGTCGGCTGCCTCGAAGTGCCGCGCGCGGAAGCGACCGGTTTTGGCGTCATGCATGTCGACGAGGACAGCCGCATCATCTCGTTTCTGGAGAAGCCGCGCGATCCGCCGGCCATGCCTGGGAGGCCCGACGTCGCGCTGGCGAGCATGGGCATCTACGTGTTCGAGACGAAGCGCCTGTTCGAGGAACTGCGCCGTGATGCAGCCGACCCGCATTCGAGCCATGATTTCGGGAAAGATATCATCCCGCGCATGGTCAAGGAGGGGAAGGCTATCGCCCACCACTTCTCACAGTCCTGCGTCCGCTCCTCGCAGGAGGGCACGCCGTATTGGCGCGACGTCGGGACGGTCGACGCCTATTTCGCCGCCAACATCGATTTGACGGAGACGGTGCCGGATCTCGATCTCTATGACCACGACTGGCCGATCTGGACATTCGCTGAGATGACGGCGCCCGCGAAATTCGTGCATGACGAGGACGGTCGACGCGGAATGGCAGTGGCGTCGCTGGTTTCGGGCGGCTGCATCGTATCCGGCGCGTCGCTCCAGCAATCGCTGCTGTTCACCGGCGTGCGGGTCAACTCCTACAGCAAAATCGAGCGCGCCGTGATTCTTCCGCGAGTCGAGATCGGCCGGAACGTTCGTCTGACCGATGTCATCGTCGATCGCGGCGTGTGCATTCCGGAAGGCCTGGTCGTGGGCGAAAACCCCGAGGTGGACGCGCAGAGATTCCGCCGCACGGCCGCAGGCGTCTGCCTCATCACCCAGCCAATGATCGACCGGCTGGTGACGTGAGGCTTCTTTCGGTCGCGTCGGAGGTCTTCCCGCTGGTCAAGACGGGAGGGCTGGCCGATGTCGCCGGCGCGTTGCCGCGTGCGCTTTCCGAATATGGCGTGGAAACGCGAACGCTTCTGCCGGGCTACCCCGCGGTCCTCGCAGCGCTTTCCGACGCGGAGCCTGCGCTTCGCATCGGCGACCTGTTCGGCGGCTCCGCGACGGTGCTCACGGCCGCGGTGGATGGTCTTCAAACGCTCGTGATCGACGCGCCGCATTTGTACTCGCGACCTGGGGGAATTTACGGCTGGCCGGATGACGCCATCCGCTTCGCGGCACTCGCGCGGGTCGCCGCCGACATCGGGATGGGCGCGCTGCCGGGATTCTTGCCCGACATCGTCCACAGCCATGACTGGCAAACCGGCCTGACACCTGCCTACCTCCGCTACGATGGCCGACGCGCGCCCGGCACCGTCATGACCGTCCACAATCTCGCGTTCCAGGGCCAGTTCCCACCCAATCTGCTCGGCGTTCTCGGGCTGCCCGCTTCGGCGTACACGATGGAGGGTGTGGAGTACTACGGCGAGATCAGCTTCCTGAAGGCGGGCCTGCAGCTGGCCGACCGGATCACCACCGTCTCTCCGACCTATGCGGCGGAGATCCAGTCTCCGGCCCTTGGCATGGGCATGGACGGCCTGCTGCGCCACCGCGCCGCTGTGTTCTCCGGGATCCTGAACGGAATCGACACGGAGGTCTGGAACCCGCAGACGGACACGGCGATCGTCGAGACCTTCTCCGTGGACGAATTGGGAGGGCGACCGGCGAACAAGGCCGGGCTCCAGGAGCATTTCGACCTGCCCGTCGAGCCGAGCCTCCCGTTGTTCGGGATCATCACCCGGCTGTCCTGGCAGAAGGGCGTCGACCTCATCACGGCCGCGGTACCCGACCTGATCGCACTGGGCGCGCAGCTTGTCGTTCTCGGTGCGGGCGATTTCGATCAGGAGGTCGCCGTGGGCGGATTGCGAGACCGCTACTCGGAAACGGTGGCCGTGCGCATTGGATATGACGAAGCGCTGGCTCATCTCATTCAAGCCGGCGCCGATGCGATCGTCGTTCCCTCGCGTTTCGAGCCGTGCGGGCTCACTCAGCTTTGCGCGCTTCGCTACGGCGCTATTCCGGTTGTCGCGCGCACCGGCGGTCTGGTGGACACGGTGATCGACGCCAGTCCGGTGGCGCTGGCGGCGGGGGTCGCGACCGGCGTGCAGTTCGCCGCTGGCAGCGTCGAGATGGTCGCGGCGGCGTTGCGCCGCACGGTCGGGCTGCACGCCGACCGGACGGCCTGGCGGCAGATGCAGGCGAACGCCATGCATACAGATGTCTCCTGGCGAGATCCGGCCCGCCGCTATGCCACGCTCTATCGCGGGTTGCTCCGATAGCCGCAGGATTGGCAAGCGCACCCTCCGTCCGTAATGTGGCGGCGAGGAACAACGTTCACGAAGCAGGAGTGCCGGCCGGCGATGGCGAACGTCTCGATTCGCGAGGTACGCAAGGCGTTCGGAAGCACGCAGGTCCTGCACGGCGTCAGTGTCGAGGTCGAGGACGGCGAATTCGTGATCCTCGTCGGGCCGTCCGGCTGCGGAAAATCGACCCTTCTGCGTATGATCGCGGGGCTCGAGAACATCACCCGCGGTGATATCGCGATCGGCGGCCGCGTCGTGAACAATGTCGCGCCGAAGGAACGGGACATCGCCATGGTGTTCCAGAACTACGCGCTCTACCCGCATATGACGGTGCGCGAGAACATGGCCTTCTCGCTGCGGCTCGCGAAGGCGCCGAAGAACGTCATGGACGAGAAGGTCGGCCGCGCCGCCGGCATTCTCGGTTTGACCCAACTGCTCGACCGCTATCCCCGCCAGCTCTCGGGCGGCCAGCGCCAGCGCGTCGCGATGGGCCGCGCGATCGTGCGCGACCCGCAGGTGTTCCTTTTCGACGAGCCGCTCTCGAATCTCGACGCCAAGCTGCGCGTGCAGATGCGCGCGGAGATCAAGGAGCTGCATCAGCGCCTCAGCACCACGACCATCTACGTCACGCACGACCAGATCGAGGCGATGACGATGGCTGACAAGATCGTCGTGATGCACGCGGGGCGCGTTGAGCAGATCGGCGCCCCGCTCGAGCTTTATGATCGTCCGGCGAACCTGTTCGTCGCCGGTTTCATCGGTTCGCCGGCGATGAATTTCCTGAAGGGTCATGCGCAGGCCGGTGCTTGCCAGATCAACGGCTTTTCGCTGCCCCTGCCCGCCGCATCGAGCGGCAGCGATGGCCGCTCGGTCGTCTATGGGATCCGCCCCGAACACTGGGCGCTTGCGAGCGACGGCGTTCCCGCGACCGTGAACGTGATCGAGCCGACAGGGTCGGAGACGTTGGTGATGGCGCATCTCGGCGAGCATCCGATCCTTTGCGCCTTCCGCGAGCGCATCTCGGCGAAGCCGGGCGAGGTGATCCGCATCACGCCGGACCGGAGCGTCGTTCATCTCTTCGACGAGGCGAGCGGCGCGCGCCTGAACTGAATTCGGCAAACGACGGCGCGAACGCCACGTGCTCTGGGAGGAGACAAGTATGGAACAGCTCACACGGCGCGGGTCACTTGGGTTGGGCGCCGGCCTCGTCGCGGCCGGTGCCGTCGGCGGATCGCACCGTGCGAACGCGGCTATTGCGGTGGCTGATGTGCCGCTGCCGCACCAGCCGATCGAGAGCGGCGCATCCATCCGCGTCATCCGCCCGACCAAGTTCGTCGATCCGGACGAGACGATCTGGCGCTCGAACACCGAGGCGTTCACGAAGGCGACCGGTGTCCCGGTTCGCGTGGATTTCGTGAGTTGGGAGGACATCCGTCCGCAGGTCGCCGTCGCGGCGCAGACAGGCGCGGGGCCGGACGTGGTGGTCGGCTGGGCCAACGACCCGCATCTCTATACCGACAAGATCCTCGATATGTCCGAGCTGGCTGACTATCTGGGCAAGAAATACGGCGGCTGGGGGCCACTGGCGCAGATCTACGGCAAGAAATTCGGTACCAACCAGTGGGTTGCGCTGCCGATGGGACACGGCGGCGGTGCATTGGTCTGGCGGAAAAGCTGGGTGAACGAGGCTGGTTTCAACGAGATTCCGGCCGATCTCGACCAATATCTCGACCTCTGCCGCAAACTCTACAAGAACGGCCATCCGGTCGGCTCCGCGCTGGGCAACTCGCAAGGCGACGGGAACGGGACGGCGACGTGGCTGCTCTGGTCGCACAACGCATATCAGGTCGACGAGCAGAACCGGGTCGCGATCAACAGCAAGGAGACGCGCGCGGCGCTCGCCTACGGCGCCGAGCTGTACAAGACGTACATCCCCGGCACGCTCTCCTGGCTCGACCCGAGCAACAATAAGGCGTACATCGCCGGCGAGATCGCGATGACGCCCAACGGTGTTTCTATCTATTTCGTGCTGCGCAAGGATCCCAAGACGCAGGCGATGGCGGACGACACGATGCACTCGCGGCTGCCGCAGGGCGAAGCGGCGTCTGCCCCGGAATCAGCGAATACGCTGAACGCGATGATCTTCAAGACCACGAAATATCCGAACGCCGCCAAGGAATACCTGCGCTGGATGATGGAGGTGCAGCAATACGACCCGTGGCTGACCGAGTGTTTCGGCTACTGGGCGCACCCGCTGCTCGCATTCGACCAGAGCGATTGCTGGAAGAAGGATCCGAAGGTCCTCGCGTACCGGGACGCGGGAAAGATGAAGTTCTACGACGGCTACAAGGGCCCGATCAGCGCTGCCGCAGCCGCGGCGACGGCGGAATACATCCTCGTGCAGATGTGTGCGGCGGTCTGCTCCGGGCAGACCGATATCGACAGCGCGGTCAATGAGGGCGCGCGGCGCCTGAAGCGCATCTACAAAACCTGACAGCGACACGGCTGCGACCGGAGGGACTCATGGACGCCACCACCGTTCCCGCCCAACTTTGGGTTCCCCGCCGGTCGCAGCCGAATCTTCTCGCACGTCTGTTCGACTATAAGCCGTTCCTGATCGCCATCTGCCTCGCCCCTGCCCTCGGTCTGCTGCTGATCTTTCTCACCTACCCGCTCGGCCTCGGCGTGTGGCTCGCGTTCACCGACACGCAGATCGGGCGGCCCGGTGAGTGGGTCGGGTTCGATAACTTCATCGACCTTCTGAACGACCGGATCTTTATCAACACCGTCTTCTTCACGATCTTCTACACCGCGGTCGCGACGGTCGGGAAATTCGCGCTCGGGTTGTGGCTGGCGATCCTGCTGAACCAGCACATCCCGTTCAAGTCGATCGTCCGCGCCGTGATCCTGCTGCCCTGGATCATCCCCACGGTGCTGTCCGCCATTGCGTGGTGGTGGATCTACGACCCCCAATTCTCGATCATCTCGTACGTCCTGGTCGACGTGCTGCACTGGAAGACGCACTACATCGACTTCCTCGGCACGCCCTGGCACGCGCGCTGGAGCCTGATCGCCGCCAACATCTGGCGCGGCATCCCGTTCGTCGCCATCAGCCTGCTCGCTGGATTACAGACCATCTCGCCCTCGCTCTACGAGGCCGCACTGCTCGACGGCGCCTCCGCGGCGCAGCGCTTCCGTTTCGTCACCCGCCCGCTGCTGATGCCGATCCTCGCCGTCGTGCTGACCTTCTCGGTACTGTTCACCTTCGCGGATTTCCAGCTCGTCTACGCGATCACCCGCGGCGGTCCGCTTAATTCGACGCAACTGATGGCGACGCTTGCGTTCCAGCGCGGGATTCCCGGCGCGCAGCTGGGCGAGGGCGCTGCAATCGCGGTGGCGATGATCCCGTTCCTCGTCTTCTCGACGCTGTTCAGCTATTTCGCGCTTTCCCGCCGGAAATGGCAGCAGGGTTCCGACAATGACTGAAGCGACCATCGACGGCCCGCATCTCGTCGACACGGTCGTCACCGAATCGGACGGCCCGCAGATCCTGTCGTGGGACAATCGCGCCCGGCGCGTGGTGACGATCTACCTGCCGCTCGCGTGCTTCATGATCATCCTGCTGTTCCCGTTCTACTGGATGGTCATCACGGCCTTCAAACCGGACCAGGAGCTGCTCGACTACAAGCACAACAACCCGTTCTGGATCAGCTCGCCGACGCTGCACAACATCACCAAGCTGCTGTTTCAGACCGAGTACCCGCATTGGCTCGCCACCACGATGGGCGTGGCGTTCGGCGCGACGGCCCTCTCGCTCGTATCGAGCGTGCTCGCCGCCTACGCGCTTCAGCGGCTCCGCTTCCGCGGCTCCAACTATGTCGGCCTCGCCATTTACATCGCCTATCTCGTGCCGCCGTCGATCCTGTTCATCCCGCTCGCCCAGGTGGTCTTCAATCTCGGGCTGTATGACAGCCCGTTCGCGCTGGTGCTGACCTATCCCACGTTCCTCATCCCGTTCTGCACCTGGCTGCTGATCGGCTACTTCAAGTCGATCCCCTACGAGCTGGAGGAGTGCGCCTTGATCGATGGCGCGAGCCGGTTGCAGATCCTCCGCCGCATCACGCTGCCGCTCGCGGTGCCCGGCCTGATCTCGGCGGGCATCTTCGCGTTCACGCTGTCCTGGAACGAGTTCATCTACGCGCTCGCCTTCATCTCCTCGTCGGAGAAGAAGACCGTACCCGTCGCGATCCTGACGGAGCTCGTGCAAGGCGACGTCTATCAGTGGGGCTCGTTGATGGCGGGCGCGCTGCTCGGCTCGCTGCCGGTCGCGATCTTCTACTCGTTCTTCGTCGAGTACTACGTCTCCAGCCTGACCGGCGCGGTGAAGGAATAATCTCGGCGTGACGGATTTCGCCAAGCTGCGGAGCGAGATCTTCGTCTCCCTGCTCTCGGACGTGCTCGACGGCCTCGGCTATCGTCGGCAGGCGCTGCCGCCGGCCATCCGCCCCCTCGACGACGCTTCCGTCATGGTCGGCCGCGCCCGCACCGCGTTGTACATGGACGTCTACGAGGTCACCCCCGACGAGAATCCCTACGAGCTCGAAATAGCGCTGATCGACAGCCTGCAGCCGGACGAAATCCCGGTGTTCTCCTGCGGCGGGACGGGCCGGATCGCCCCTTGGGGCGAGCTGCTGACGACGGCGGCGCGGGTTCGGGGCGCGTCGGGCGTGCTGATGGACGGCCTCGTCCGCGACGTGAAGGCGATCCGGCGGATGGGCTTCCCCGTTTTCCACGCCGGCATCGGGCCGCTCGACAGCAAGGGACGGGGCAAGGTCGCGCAGATCGACGTCCCCATCGAATGCGCGGGTGTTTCGGTCACGTCCGGCGACCTCGTCGTCGGCGACGCGGATGGCGTGATCGTGGTTCCGCAGGCGGTCGAGGATCAAACCCTGGAGGGTGCCTTCGCCAAGCTGCAGGGCGAACGAAATACGCTCGCCGACTTGCAGGCTGGGGCGAAGCTGGCGGATGTCTTCGCGAAATACGGGATCCTGTAGCGTCCGTCGGTTCCGTTATCCGCGTGTTTTGACGCGCCGCATCCCTGTTCGATACATCTGCTCGAAGAGCCGGGGAATCGATCATGGACGCGCAGCGCGACGCTCGCACCGACCACCGTGCCGAGGACGGCGACAGCGCGCTCGGCCATCTCCTGACGGAATTCGAGCGTCGCCGCGTCGTCGTGCTCGGCGACGTGATGCTCGATCGCTACGTGCTGGGCGAGGTCCGGCGGATTTCCCCCGAGGCGCCGATCCCGGTGCTGAGGGCGGCGGCGCGCCGCTCGGTTCCGGGCGGCGCCGCGAACGTGGCGCGGAACGTGGCGTCGATGGGTGCCCGCGCCGTGCTGGTCGGGGTGGTCGGCGACGATGCCGGAGCGTCCGAGCTTGCGTCGCTGCTGGCGGCGCACGGCAATATCGAGAACGCCCTCGTCGCCGCCGCGAACCGGGCGACGACGGTGAAGACGCGGTTCATGTCCGGCCCGCACCAGCTTCTCCGGCTCGACGAGGAGGACCAGGAGCCGATCGGCGGGGCGCTGGAGAGTGCCGTGCTCGAACGGTTCGAGATGGCCCTGGCAGGCGCCGACGCCGTCGTGATTTCCGACTATGCCAAGGGTGTGCTCACCGACCGCGTGCTCCGGGTCGCGATCGAGCGTGCCCGGGCAGCCCGCGTGCCGGTCATCGCCGATCCCAAGCGCGCCACGTTCGCCGCCTACCGCCACGCGACCGTTCTCACGCCCAATCACACCGAAGCCGCGGGCGCCACCGGGATCCATGAAGGCGATGACGAAGCCGTCGAGGCGTCCGGGCGTCTCGCGCTCCAGCAGTCCGAGGCGGACGCCGTGGTGGTGACGCGCTCCGAGCGCGGTCTCACGCTCGTCCGGCGCGATGGTCCGGCGCTGCACGTGCCGACACGGGCGCGCGCAGTCGCCGACGTGTCGGGCGCGGGAGACACCTTTGTCGCCGCCTTCGCGATCATGCTCGCGGGCCGCGCCACGCTCGATGACGCCGCGGTGATCGCCAATATCGCGGCCGGTGTCTCCGTCGGGAAACCAGGGACTGCGACGGTCGATCATGCCGAACTGGTCGCCGCGCTCCACCATCGCGAGCTGCAAGCGGCCGAGGACAAGGTGGTCGATCTCGGCCTGGCGCTCGCGCGTGTGGCGAAGTGGCGGTCGCAGGGCTACCGGGTCGGGTTCACGAACGGCTGCTTCGACCTGATCCATCCGGGGCATGTTCGTCTGCTGCAAGCGGCGCGGGCGGCCTGCGATCGGCTCGTCGTCGGCCTCAACTCGGATGCCTCAGTGAAACGGCTGAAGGGGCCGGAGCGCCCGGTCCAGAACGAGATGGCGCGCGCGACGGTCATGGCGTCGATCGCCTCGGCCGACCTTGTCGTCCTGTTCGAGGAGGACACGCCGGAACGCCTCATCGAGGCGATCCGGCCGGACATCCTGTTTAAAGGCGCCGACTACCGCATCGATCAGGTCGTGGGCGGCGCGTTCGTCCAGCAGCATGGCGGCCGGGTCGTCCTCATCGACCTTGAAGAGGGCCACAGCACCACTAATACGATCCGCCGCATCGCCGCGGCGAACGGGGTCTTGACCGCCTGACCGCCGTGAGGAGGGTCTAAGCGTCTGCCGCGAACACCATGTTCGCGATGCCGTAGTATCCCAGCTCTTCCGAGCGGTAGGCGTAGGCCAGCGCCCGACGGAACCGTGCGGCGCGCAGGCGGTCGAGGATGTCCCACCCGAACTCGTGGACTTCATGCCCGTGGACGGTCGGCAACAGACCATCGGTGAGCGGAAGGTGGTCCAGCTTCGAGACGGTGGTCTCGGCGAACAGCCGGAACGGCACAGTTGCAACGAACTGTCCGCCGGGCGCGAGCACGCGTCGCACCTCCGAGATGACGGCGTCGAGCGGCGGCATCACCTGGATGACGTCGGACGCGAGGACCACGTCGATCGACTCGGATGCGAGCGGCAGCCGGTAGGCTCCGTGATAGACC
>DATAPS010000493.1:0-11350 GCA_036265085.1 Acetobacteraceae bacterium
TGTTCGTGTCGATGATGAACAGGATGTCCGGCAGTCCGCCCATATCCTTGATGCCGCCCAACGCCCGCTCGAGCTTCTCGCGGTCGCGGGTGATATCCAGGACTTCTTTCTTGGTCAGGCCCTGGATGTCGCCGGCCAGCATCTCGTCGATCTGGCGCAGGCGCTTGATGCTGCCTGTGATAGTCTTCCAGTTGGTCAGCATGCCGCCGAGCCAGCGGTGGTTGACGTAATACTGGCCGCAGCGCTTGGCGGAGTCGGCGATGTATTCCGCCGCCGCCCGCTTGGTGCCGACGAACAGGACGCGTCCGCCGCCTGCGGTCACGTCGCGCACGGCGCGGAGCGCGCGGTCGAGCATCGGCACGGTCTGCTGCAGATCGATGATATGGACCTGATTGCGGACGCCGAAGATGAACGGCCCCATCCGCGGATTCCAGCGCCGCGTGTGGTGGCCGAAGTGAACGCCGGCTTCGAGCAGCTGGCGCAAGGTGAAATCGGGCATCGCCATCGGCGTGTCCTTTCCTGTCTCCGGTTGAGCCTCCGCGGGGCCGTGCAGCTCACGCCACCGGATTCCGCGACCTTCGGAAAGGTCGGGAAAGGCGCCCCGCGTGTGAATTACCGGCGGAATCACCGCCGGCGGCGGGGATATGGCGGATCACGGGAACCGACGCAAGTGCGATGCCCCGCCCGTCCAACGTCCGAGGACCCCGAAGCGGCGCTATTGCGGCTTCGCGTATTTTCCCGTGCGCTGGGGCGACGTCTCCGGTGTCATGCCCTTCCGCTCCAGCCGCGTCTCGCGCCCCCAGCTGCGGCGCAGATCGTCGCGGATGCCGATCGAGAGTTTGCCGACCCGCTCAATCTCGAGATCGATCCGGTCGCCGTCCTGGAAGGCGTGCAGACCGCGGTGGTTGGTGCCGGTGGCAAGAAGATCACCCGGCACCAAGGCGTGATGCGCGCTCACCCACTCGATGCAGCCAGCGATCGAGCAGGCCATATCCGAGGTATTGAAGCTCTGCTTCACATCGCCGTTATTCGCCAGCCGAATCTGCAGCTTTTGCGGATCAGGGATCTCGTCGGCCGTCACGATCCAAGGCCCGATCGCCGCAAAGGTGTCGCGTGACTTCATCTGATAGAAGGCCGGAACGCCGCGCGCCGAGCCGTCGATGAAGCAGGTATAGCCGAATACATGCGCCGGCGCGTCGGCCGCCCTTACGCCATCAGCGGTCTTGCCGATCACCACGGCGATCTCCGCCTCGCCCTCGAAGATGCTCGCGCCGACATCGGGCAGAACCATCGTATCGCCCGGCCCGATAATCGCCGTGGAGGCTTTCTGGAACGCGTTCATCGGCGGCGGCGCGCTCAGCGTGCCGTCCTCCATGTAGTTGCCCGCCATGCAGACGATGTTGCCGGGCCGCGGGAGCGGCGGGCGCAAGGGAACGGAAGCGAGCGGCACGCTGCTGCCCTTCGCCGCCGCCGCTTCCAGGCGGCCGCGATACGACGCGAAATCCGCAATGAGATTGCTGATGAGGTCATGCGGCCCGGTATGCGGCACCGATTGCACCGCGGTGCCGATGTCGACGATCGCGTCGCCGGTGACGATCCCCAGGCGGAAATCGTCGAAGAATGCGAGCTTCATGCCTCTTTCCCTACTTCTTGCTCACGCCCCAGAACACGAACTCGCTGGCGTTCACCACCCCGCCGAGATTCCGCCGCCACGCCTTCGGCGCGAGGAACTGGCCGGCCACAATGTACGGCATCACCTCGTAGAAGCGCGCCTGCAGTGCATCCATGGCCACCTTGCGGTCGCTCACCGTGGCCGCCGCGAAGAAGCGATCGCGGCGCACCTCGAGCTCCTCGTCGCAGGGGCTGGCGAAGAACCCGGCGGTATTGCACGGCGTATGCAGCTGAGTCGCGGTCAGCGGGCTCGCCACCACCCGCGACGGGGCCCAGCTCGGATAGACATGCCAGCCGGACGATCCCGGCCCCGGCTTCTCGTTCTTAGCCGAGCGCGTCACCACGGTACCCCAGTCGGTCGCCTGCAGGTCGACCGTAAAGCCCGCCTGGCGCATCTCGTCGGCCAGCACCAGCGCCATCTGATGCATGATCGGCTGGTCGGCGGGATCCATGAACGCGATCGGCTGGCCCGCGTAGCCGGCCTGCTTGAGCAGGGCGCGGGCGGCGGCGAGGTCGGGCTGCTTGTACGGCTCGGTCCCGGCGCTGCTCGCGTTTGGCGAGCCGCAGGCCATGACCGAGAGGCAAGGGCGGATATAGGCGGGATCGCCGATGGCGGCGGTGAGGATGTCGATCTGGTTCACCACATGGGCCAGCGCCTGCCGGACCAGCGGATTGACGAGCGGCGGCTGGTGTGTGTTCAGCAGATAGTCGCCCTGGCTGCCGAGCGGGTCGAGCACCTGCACCACAATATCGGGCGACCGCTTCAGCGTCGGCAGCAGATCGACCACGGGCAGATCAAGCGCATCGACCTCGCCGCTGATCAGCGCCTGCACCTGGGTGGTGGGCTCCGGCATGATAAGCCATTCGACGCGGTCGACCCGCGCGATCTTGCCGCCCCAGAATCCGTCTGACGGCTCGGGGCGCGGATGATAGGTCTCGGCCCGGCGATACACGGCCTTGGCGCCGGGTACCCACTCGTCGGTCAGGAACTGGAACGGGCCGGAACCGATCACCTGCTTGAACTGGATCTGCGTGAACGGATCGGCGGCAGCGTCCTGTGCGCGCAGGATGAAGGTCGGCTGGATTGCGTCAGCAAGCGTCTCCAGCACAAGGCCGAAGGGCGCACGCAGGCTGAGGCGGAAGGTCAGGTCGTCGATGACCGAGAGCCCGGCCAGACGGGCCAGCATGGTCTGGCCGCTCGCCTTGCGCTTCATCCAGCGCTCGAGCGAGGCGACGGCGTCGCGCGCGGTGATCGGGCTGCCGTCCTGGAACAGCAAGCCGGCGCGCAGCGTGAAGTCGTAGGTCATGTGGTCCGGGGAGACGGTCCAACGGTCCACCGCCTGCGGACGCGGCTGGCCCTGCGAGTCGTACGAGAACAGCGGCTCGTAGACGAGATATCCGTGGTTGCGCGTGATCGCCGCGGTGGTCCACGTGGTATCGAGGATGCGCAGGTCCGCCTGCGGCACGAACCGCAGCGTTTCCTCGGCCGCGACGTCGGAGAGCGGGGCGACGCCAAGCAGCGCCAGGGCCAGCAACAGCCGTCTCATGGCATGTCTCCTTTCGTTGCGGCAGCGTAAATGCGATCGATTACCTGGGCGGCGGCGGCGCAGTCCCCGACGCTGGCCGGCGGCGGCATCCCCGCCTGCAGCCGGCGGAGCGTCTCGCGCACGAGCGGCAGATAGCTCGGCGCAGGCGTCTGCACCGCCTCGAGCGAGCCGTCGGCGAGACGCATCTCGAAGCGGTCGCGGGTCTGCTTGAGATACGCACCTGTTGCGGCGATCCGCCACTCGAAGTCGCCGCCGTCGGCAGCATAGGAGTAGCCCGCCTCAACCGTGATCGCGGGTCCGTCGGGCACGCAAAGGAGCGCGGTCGCGAATTCCTCGACTGGCAGGCGGTAGGCGCCGTAGCTGACCGCCGCGCCACGCACGATGAGGCCACGACCTGCGGCGACCGACAGCGCCGCATCGACGCCGTGGAAACCGAGATTGCGCAGCGCTCCGCCCCCGGAGATCGCCGGCTCCAGCATCCAGGCGACACCCCACGCCGGGTAGCGGCCCGGCGGGCCGTTCACGACGCGGAAATGTGCGTGCATGACCGTGCCGAGCTGCCCCGCCGCCCGCAGAGCGGCGACACGCCCCCAGATCTCCACCTCGCGGTTCGCCAGCGCCGACGCGGCGAAGACGCCCGTATCGCCGACCGCCCGCGCCAAGGCCTGGGCCTCGGATCCGTTCCGGCCCATCGGCTTCTCGATGAGGAAGGGCAAGCGCTGGTCGAGTACGGGACGCAGTTCGGCCATCGCGCGGTCGTGGCGCGGCAGGACGAAGGCGATATCGGGACGCTCGCGCTGCAGCAGCGCCGCGGCCTCTGCACTGAACGGCACCCCCAGCCGTGCCGCCGAAGCCGCGCCGGCCTCCGCGTCGAGATCGCTCGCGCCCACGATCGGGACGCCGAGCTCGCCGAGCACCTGCGCGTAGATCGGTGCATGCCAGTGGGCCACGCCGACAATGACGGCTCGCATCGCGTCCCTCCGCCCGGCGATGTTAGCCGCGCAATGAATGCCACCGCAAATGCCGCTTCGCCTCCCGTCCGGCCGCCTCACCATGCCGCTTTCCTGGGCAATCCGACTGCGGGCGCGGCCGATCGTGGTCTCTTGCGCAAGTGGCACCGGGCTTGCCTCGGACGGTCGGAGGTTCGGCCGACGAACGGGGACGATGCCTGAGGCAGGAGTAGAGCTAGTCCAGGTCACGAAGCGCTATGGCGTCGTCACCGCCGTCGATGCGATCGATCCGCGCATTCCGGCGGGCAGCTATTGCTGCCTGATCGGCCCTCCGGCCGCGGCAAGACCTCCACGCTTCGGATGATCGCGGGTCACGAGGCGGCGAGCGTCGGCGACATCGTGATCGCGGGACGAAACGTCACCGATCTGCCGCCCGCCCGCCGGTCGCGGCACCGCGATGATGTTTCAGAGCTACGCGTTGTTCCCGCACCTGACCTGTCTCGACAACGTCGCCTTCAGCCTTCGCACGCACGGCGTCGGCCGCGACGAGCGGCGGCGGCGCGCGGCGGAGATGCTGGCTCGCGTGCATTGCCGGAGATGGTGGCGCGGTGGCCGGCGCAGCTCTCGGGCGGGCAGCAGCAGCGCGTGACGCTAGCCCGCGCGCTGATCACAAGCTCAACGCCATCGCCGATAGGTGCAAAGCCGATCTTGGCTTCACGTTGCAGATGACCGCGGCTTGCCGACCGCGAATACTGGATCTTCAAGAAGATCCATCCGCGCGGCGTGCTACAACCGATGCAGACGAGCAAGCTCAACTGCTACGACAACATCGTGCCGATCTTCATCACCGGGAAGCTGACCCCGGAGAGCAAGATTGCGCGGGACACCGCGCCGCACACCGTCGGCTTCGTCCAAAGCCAGACCTCGACGAAGTTCGCCGCACACCCGACCGATTGGTCCACGATAGTGCCAACCATCTACAACGCCGACACGCTCGGAACCCGTCCCGGTCTGGTTGGGCGTCCGATCACGAACTGGAAGGATCTCGGCGATCCCGCCTTCAAAGGGAAGGCGTCGATCCTGAACGTCCCCTCCATCGGCACCATGGAGGCCGCATGATATGCGAGTCGATGGGCGTCATCAAATACGACGATAAGGGCAACATGGCGAAGCCCGAGATCGACAAGACAATCGCGACGTTGATCGACATGAAGAAGCAGGGCCACTGGCGCGCGTTCTGGAACGAATGGATCAGCCGGCGGTTCGGATGCCGTGAGCCGCACGTGCGTTCCACAGCGCCGACAGTGCTCCGCTCCACCCGTCGACCGGATCGCTGGCGGGGATCGCGACCGCGGCTATGTTCCGCCGCACGCGCTCCGCCTGCTCCGGGTCGCCGCGGCAAGTGTCATAATCCGCGCCGCCGGCATAAGCGCCCACGACGAGCAGCCCGGAGTCGCCGGACAGGCGACAATGGCCGACGCCCGCGGGGATCACCACTACGTCGCCCGCGGCGACATCGATGTCCCGCCCCTCCGGACCGCCGAACCGGACGCGCGCCCGACCCGCAGCGATGCCGAGCACCTCATGCGCAGTGCTGTGGAAATGGTGGAACGGAAAAATCCCGTCGCGCCAGCCGTTCGACCAGCCGTTGCCGGCGAAGCGCCGCTCGATGGCCGCAGGGTCGGCGGGAAGCGCGGAGCGATAGAGCAGCAGCGGCAACGCCGAATTGGGAACCATGCCGTCGTCGACGAAGGTGAACGTCTCCGGGTCGCTGGCCATGCAGGCCTCCTCACTTGACGGCGCCCCCGCGGTGACGACGCTCGTGCGCAACGGGGGAAACGTCATGCAATCCAATTCGATCAAACCGAAACTCGCGGCCGGCGGGTTCAGCTTCGGCACGATGGCCACGGAGTTCTTCACGCCGGGACTGGCGCAGTTGGTCCGCAGCGCCGGAGGCGAGTTCCTGATGATTGATTGCGAGCACGGCGGCGCAGGAATGGAGACCGTTAAAGCGCAGTGCTCCTACGCCCGCGGCCTCGGATTATGCCCGATCGTGAGGGTGCCCGACACGCAATACCACTTGATCGCCAACGCGCTCGACGCCGGCGCCATGGGCGTCATGGTGCCGCTGGTCGGCACGCCGGGGCAGGCCGAGTTCATCGTCTCCTGCACGCGCTATCCCCCGCAGGGCCGCCGCGGCGCCGCGTTCGGGATGGCGCACGACGATTACGAAGGCGGCGAGGTAGCGGCGAAGATCGCGGCGCTGCATGAGCGCACCATGGTGATCGCAATGATCGAGACGCGCGAGGGTCTCGACAATGTCGAGGCGATCGCGGCGGTGCCGGGTATCGACGTGGTGTGGGTCGGGCATTTCGATCTGACGAATTCGATGGGGATACCCGCGCAGTTCCAGCACCCGGATTTCGACGCTGCGCTGCGGCGGACGGTTGGGGCGGCAGGAACCCATGGACGAACTGCGGGAATCATGGTGGCGGACCCCGGCTGGGCGGCGCGCGTCGTCCCGCTCGGGTTCAGGATGCTGGCCTATGGACTGGATCAGATGCTGTTCCAGCGGGAGCTGCGTCTCGGCATCGAGAAACTGCACGAGCTGGCGGCGACAAATGTCTAGGGCGGGTCTCGACCCGCCGCTTGATGCGCGACGCAGATGGCGGGTCTGGACCCGCCCGACGCGCCATTCGAAGATGCCGTGGCCAAGCCCGCGTCTTCAGCTTCGAGTTCCGCAGAAAATCAGCGGCATCACAAACTCTTTCGGCTGCAACATCCTGCCGGGCCCGCTCCAGCTCGATTCGCATTGCCTCAAGGACCGCCCGCTCAGTGGATCGCTCTTGCATGATCCCCGATATAATCACATGGCGCTGTACCGAGAGGAGGATGGACAAGCCCTCACCCCTCCCGCAACCCCGCCTTCCGCAGCAGCGGCAGGACCGTCTGGATGAAAAACGGCAGCTCGTCGGTGAAATTGACGAAGCTGACCGTCGTGCCCGCGAACCCGGCCTCCGTCATGCGCACCATCTCGTCCGCGATGTGGCGCGGCGTGCCGACGAGCGGATACGTCCCCGCCCCGCCCACAAACCGCTTGCGGTGCAGCCGGTACGCATCCTCCTCGTGCGAGCCGGAGAATCTCTGCTTCGCGCCCATGTAGTGCTCGGCGCTCGCGCTGTCCTCCATCTCGACCGCGTAGTGCTGGTAGTAATCCTCCGCCTCCGCCTGACTCGGCCGGCACACCACATGGCACGTCGTGTAGACGCCGACCTCCCGCCCCTGCTTCGCCGCGCGCGCGGAAATATCCTCGATCTGCGTCCGGCCCTTCTCGATTTCGGTGAACGTCGTGAACAGGTAATCGACCGCCTTCGCCGCGAAATCGCGCCCCGGCGGCGAGAATGCCGCGTTCAGCGTCACCGGCCGCGGCCTCTGCACCGGGGCCGGTTTCCCCGACACCGCCTGCAGCTTGTAGAATCGGCCTTCGTAATCGAACGGCCCCTCGTCGGCATGGATGCGGCTGAGGATCTCGAACCACTCGAGCCCCTGGTCGTAGCGGTCGTCGATCAGCTGCAGTCCGAACATCCCGAACTCCTCGGGATTCCAGCCGCACACGATGTTCAGCCCCGCACGCCCGCCCGACGCATGGTCCACCGTCGTCAGCGCCTTCGCGGCGAACACCGGATGCACCATCGGCACATGCACCGTCGAGAACAGCGCGATCCGCTCGGTGACGCCCGCGAGCGCCGCGGCGAAGGTGAAGGTCTCATACGACCATTCGCGGCTGTTCATAACGCCACCGAAACCTTTCCACCGCGCGATCGGCAGGAAGAACTCGATCCCGGCGCGGTCCGCCATCTGCGCGCACGCGACGATGCCCTCCCATGTCGCGGGCCAGCGTTCCGGCACGCGCGTCAGCGTCAGCCCGCCATCGGCGTTCGCGGAGAACACGCCGAGCTTGAAGCGGTTCGGGCCGCGCATGGGGTGGACGGGCATCGGCGGCGTTCTCCGGGTCTCGGCTTCGTGATCGGGAACATTGACACCGGCACGCCGGAAGCTTCAACACACGGCCGGTCTGGTGAGGCGTGTCATGCGGGTTGCGGTGCTGGGCGGCGGGCCGGCGGGCCTGTATTTTTCCATTCTGATGAAGAAGGCGTGGCCGGCGACGGAGATCACCGTCTATGAGCGCAACCGCGCCGACGACACGTTCGGCTTCGGCGTCGTGTTCTCCGATCAGACGCTCGAGACGTTCGAGAAATACGACGTACCGAGCTACCGCACAATCACCGAGAATTTCGCCTATTGGGACGACATCGAGATCCGCTTCAAGGGCACCGTGCACCGCATCGGCGGCAACGGGTTCTGCGGCTGCTCACGCGCGACACTCCTGCGTCTGTTGCAGGAGCGCGCCCGCGCGCTCGGCGTTCGCATGCAATTCCAGAGCGAACAGAACGACATCGCCGCCTTCGCCGACGCCGACCTGATCGTCGCCGCCGACGGCATCAACTCGATCGTCCGCCAGACATACGCCGCGCACTTTCGGCCGGAAGTCGATCTCCGCCCGAACCGCTTCGCTTGGATGGGGTCCGACAAGCCGCTCGACGCCTTCATCTTCTCGTTCCGCGAAACCAAGCAGGGTGTCTTCATCGCGCACACCTACCAGTACGAGCAGGGCCGCTCGACCTGGGTGATGGAGACGACGGCCGATTGCTACGAGCGGTCCGGACTCGCGCAGATGAGCGAAGCCGAGTCCGCGCGCTTCCTCGAATCCGTGTTCGCGGAGGACCTGGAAGGACACAAACTCATCACGAACCGCTCGCTGTGGCGGCAATTCCCGATGATCCGCAACCAGCGCTGGTTGAAGAACAACGTCGTCCTGCTCGGCGACGCGAAATCCACCGCGCATTTCTCCATCGGCTCGGGCACGAAGCTCGCGATGGAGGACGCCATTGCGCTGTTCGAGAGTTTTCAAGCGAACACCAGCGTCGCCGGCGCGCTCGCCCATTTCGAGAACGGGCGGCGCGAGGAAGTCGAGCGGCTGCAGCACGCGGCCGACGTCTCGCTCGTTTGGTTCGAACACGTCCGCCGATACTGGAACATGGATCCGACGCAGTTCACCTTCGGGCTGATGACTCGCTCGAAATCGATCACCTACGACAACCTCCGTCTGCGCGCGCCGGAATTCGTCGAAGAGACCGACCGCATGTTCGCACGCCATGTGCGCGCCCAAGGCTTCGACGTCGACGCCGAACGGCCGCTCCCGCCCATGTTCCAGCCCTTGGCGCTGCGCCGCATGGTGGTGCCGAACCGCGTCGTGGTCTCGCCGATGTGCATGTATTCGGCGACCGACGGCATGCCCGACGACTTCCACATGGTGCATTACGGCGCGCGCGGCCTCGGCGGCGCCGGCCTGATGTTCACCGAAATGACCTGCGTGGCGCCGGATGCGCGCATCACGCCGGGCTGCGCCGGACTCTGGAACGACGAACAGGAAGCGGCCTGGACCCGCATCGTCGATTTCGTCCATGCGCGCGGCCAGACCAAATTCTGCCTCCAGCTCGGCCACGCCGGCCGCAAGGGCGCGACCAGGCTGATGTGGGACGCCATGGACCGTCCCCTCCAGGATGGCGCCTGGCCGGTCATGTCCGCATCGCCGATCCCGTATTTCTCGGAAAGCCAAGTGCCGCGCGAGGTGACCCGCGCCGATATGGACCGCGTGCGGGAAGAATTCGTCGCATCGGCGACGCGCGGCCTCCGCTGCGGCTTCGACATGCTGGAGCTGCACTCTGCCCACGGCTACCTGCTCGCCTCCTTCATCTCCCCACTGACCAACAAGCGCACCGACGCATACGGGGGCGATCTCGACAACCGCCTGCGCTTCCCGCTGGAAGTGTTCGAGGCGCTGCGCGCGGTGTGGCCGAGCGATAAGCCGATGTCGGTCCGGATCTCCGCCACCGACTGGGCCGACGGCGGCATCACCGGCGAGGACGCGGTGGAGATCGGCCGCGCCTTCGCCCGCGCCGGCTGCGACCTGATCGACGTCTCCACCGGCCAGACCTCGGAGGATTCGCGCCCGATCTACGGCCGCATGTTCCAGACGCCGTTCTCCGACCAGATCCGCAACGACGCGAGCCTCGCCACGATGTGCGTGGGCAACATCACCTCGGCGGACCAGGTGAACACCATCGTCGCGGCGGGACGCGCCGACCTCGTCGCACTCGGCCGCCCGCATCTCGCCGACCCCTACTTCACGCTGCACGCCGCCGCCCAGTACGGCGTGCAGCTGCTGCCCTTCCCCATCCAGTACGAGCCCGGCAAGTCGCAGCTCTTCCGCCTCGCGGACCAGCAGCGCGCGGAGATGCTGGAACTGCGGCTCAAGGCCAAGCCGAAGCAGCACGCGCCGGCGTTGGTTCGTGCCGCGGAGTAATTGTCACTTCCGCTAACGTCACGTCAGCGCGCGGACGGGTCTTCAGTCCGCCGCCCCGGAGGCCGGAGATCGGCCCCCTCGAACGGCGGAGCTTCTCGCTTCGCCCCCGCCTGCGCCCCACCCTGCGTCAGGTGAAAGCGCCGACGGGCACTTTGACTGATCGCAGACGTTACCGCGTCGGACGTGGCGTTTCTCACGCTCGCAGACCATGCTCCTGCATGGCAGGAGGATGGGGCGACGCCGGACCGGCAAGAGGATCGACGATGGACACCAGTGGGGAGAATGGAGCAGCCGCTCGATCTGCGATCGTCCGCGACGGTGAAGCCGCGTCCGCCGCCCCGAAGACGCCGGTCTTGCCGTCGGTCTCGCCCGAGGGATCGCCGATTTCGATCTTGGTCGGTGTGGAGGCGGCGGTCGCGCATCGCGGCTGGACGCTCGCCCGTCGCGCGGTGCTTGAAGCGCTCCTGCACGTGCCATGCGTCGTCGTCGTGGTGGGCGCGCCGGGAACCGGCAAGACTTTGCTGCTCGCGGACCTCGCGCGCGCCCTTGCAGCGGCCGGAACGCCGCCGGTGCAATACCGGTGGGGAGAACCGGGCGCGGAACAGGCGCTGACCAGCGACCGGCTCGCGGCCGACGGGATCGTGCTGATCGACGAGGCGGACCGGATGAGCGACGCCACGCTCGCAGGGCTAATTTCCGACGGCCAATGCGGCGTGGTGGTCGCGCGCGAACGCGACCCCGACGCAGACGCTCAT
>DATAPS010000494.1:0-1930 GCA_036265085.1 Acetobacteraceae bacterium
GCATGCGCGGGTTCCGACCTCTCCCCGCAAGCGGGGCGAGGTGAAACCGATGCCCGATCTGACACCCCTCCTTTCGCCCGACAGCATCGCGATCATCGGCGCCTCGGGCGATACCGAGACTCTGCGTGGCCGGCTGACGCACGCGCTGGTCGGCCATGGCTATGACGGCCGGATCTTTCCGGTGACCCGCAGCCAGAGCGAGGTGCTCGGATTGCGCGCCTATCCTTCGGTCGCGTCACTGCCGGAGCCCATCGACCTTGCGGTCATCCTGGTGCCGGCGGCGCATGTCGTCGAGACACTCGAGCAATGCGGTCAACGAGGCATCCGGGCCGCCGTCGTCATCAGCTCCGGGTTTGCCGAAGAGAGCAACGAGGGCGCACGCGCGCGCGACGTCGAGCTGAGCCGGATCGCCGAACGCCACGGCATCGTCGTCTGCGGCCCCAACTCCGAGGGCATCGTCAACCCGTCGAGGCCGCTCGTCGCGACCTTCAGTCCGGTCTTCCATGATCCAAGCCGGAGCCTGCTGCCGGCGGCGAGCACGGCGCGGCCGATCGCGGTCAGCTGCCAGAGCGGAGCGCTCACCTTTTCGTTTCTCAGCCGCGGGCGCGACAGGCAACTGCGTTTCGCGCATCAGGTCAGCGCCGGCAACCAGACTGTCCTGGAGGCTCACGATTACGTCGATTGGTGGCTCGCCGAGGGCAGCGCCGACATCTTCCTCCTCTATCTCGAAGGCATCCGCCGCCCGGAACGGTTCCGCGCGGTTGCCGAGAAGGCTGCGGATGCCGGCAAGCCGCTGATCGTCGCCAAGGTCGGCCGCTCGGCTGCCGGGCGACGGGCTGCCGCCTCGCACACCGGTGCGCTGGCGCAGGCCGGCGATATCGACGATGCGATCTTCCGCCATCACGGCATTATTCGCGGCGACGATCTCGACCACATGCTCGATGTGGCGGCCGCCTTCTCGTTCTGTCGGTTGCCGCGCGGCAATCGGGTCGCGGTCATCACCGGATCGGGCGGCAGCGCGGTGTGGATGGCCGATATCCTGTCGGCGCACGGGCTCGAGCTTCCGGTCCTGGAGGACGACATCCAGCGGCGCGTCCTCGCCCTCCTGCCCTCCTACGCCTCAGCGCAAAACCCGGTCGACGGCACCGCGCAGGCGATCCACGAGGTCGGCTACGCGCGGCTCGTCGAAATCGTCCGCGAGTCGAAGCGGATCGACACTATCCTGCTGATCGGCTCCCTCGCGAACGATGCGACCGCCGCCAAGCGCGCCGAAGAGCTCGCCGCGATCACCGCGGCGACCGAGCAGCCGATCCTGCTGTCCACCTACACGACCGCGTCGCCGGGAGCGATGGCGCGGTTCGCCGAGGCGGGCATCCCCTGCTACACCTCGATGCCGAGCTGCGCCCGCGCGATCCGTGCGCTGGTCGACTACGCCGCGTTCCAGACGCGGCGGCGTCAGCCTATGGCGGCCTCGGCGACCCCGCGGGGAGTGCGCGACGAAGTCGGCCGCGCCCTGGCAGCCGCCGGCCCTGTGCTGACCGAGGTCGAGGCCAAGGCGCTGCTCGCACGATACGGCGTGCCGCGCCCGCAAGAGACGCTGTCAACAAGCGCGGACGAGGCCGCACAGGCTGCCGCCCGCATCGGCGGCCCCGTCGCGCTCAAAGTGCAGTCCCCCGACATCACCCACAAGACAGAGGCGGGCGGCATCGCCTTGGGCATCGTCGGCGAAGCGGCTGTGCGCGACGCTTACGAGCGGGTGCTCGGGAGCGCCAAGAGGGCGTACCCGGATGCCGCCATCCACGGTGTCCTGGTGCAGGCAATGGCGTCGCCGGGCCGCGAGATTATCCTCGGCATCACGCGTGATGCTGTTTTCGGCCCGATGCTGATGGTCGGGATCGGCGGCATCCATGTCGAGGTGCTGCGCGACATT
>DATAPS010000495.1:0-27064 GCA_036265085.1 Acetobacteraceae bacterium
CGCCGGCCGCGGCTCGTGCGGGTGGCGCTGATGCTGTACGGTCAGTGATAGCCGTTCTTGTTCGCTTGCGCGCGCAACCCAATTGTCGTGCCATCTGAAACCAGAACGGGAGAGATCATGGCGACGCTTGCCGAAGCCCTCACGGCCATACGGAACAGCGCGGAAGGCGATGGGACCAAGCCCGGCCGAATTCCGCCGGACATTCTGAAGGTCATGCACCGCGTCACCGAACAGCAGCGGGCGTCGGGCTATCACGACCGCATGCCCAAGATCGGTCAGCCGATGCCCTCCTTCGCGCTCCCCAACCAGGACGGCACGACGGTCGCGTCCGCCGATCTGCTCGCAAAGGGGCCACTCGTCGTCTCGTTCTTCCGCGGCCGATGGTGACCCTACTGCAGACATGAGCTGGAAGCTCTGAATGCAGTTCTTTCCGACATTCGCGTGCTCGGCGCATCCCTCGTAGTCATCTCGCCGCAGTTGCAGTCCCACTCCAGGATGTTGAAGGCACAGTCGAAGCTCGACTTCGACATCCTGTTCGACGAAGGCAACAAGGTCGCGGAGCGCTTCGGCATCGCGATGCGACTCCCGGACGAGCTGATCGAAGCCTATCGCAAGATCAAGGTCGATCTCGAGACGTACAACGGCGACACGCTCTGGACGCTGCCCGCGCCGGCGCGGATCGTTGCCGACCGAAACGGGATCGTTCGCGCGATCGACTCCGACCCCGACTACACCAGACGGCCCGAACCGTCCGACACGGTCGAGGCTCTGCGAAAACTGACATAATCGCGACGGCGGCCCCTCCCGTGACGGGAGGGGCCGATCCGATGTAGAAACGAACATGTCGCAACGAGCGCTGGCCGCACGGCCAGCGCGGTTAGTCACAGCGGCGCACACATCTCCGCAAGCCATCCGCGCACGTCGTCCGGGAGCCGCGGCCCGATGCGGTCGCGCACATCCGCGTGGTAGGCGTCGAGCCACGCACGCTCCACCTCGGTCAGCAGCCCAGGTTCGATGCAGCGCCGGTCGAACGGCGCCCAGGTCAGCGTCTCGAACCGAAGGAACGGCTTGGCGGCGCCCTCGAGCTTTGCCTCCTGGACCAGCAGCAGGTTCTCCAGGCGAATTCCGTACTGCCCCCGCGCGTAGAAGCCGGGCTCGTCCGACAGAATCATTCCGGGGGCGATCGGCACCGGCTTGGCGAGCCGCGACAGGCTCACCGGTCCTTCGTGCACCGACAGATAGCTGCCGACCCCATGGCCCGTTCCGTGGTCGAAATCGAGGCCGGCCTGCCAGAGCGCGGCGCGGGCAAAGGCGTCGATGTGCGGACCCGCGACGCCGGCCGGGAACACCAGCGTCGCGATCGCGATGTGACCTTTCAAGACGCGGGTGAAACGCTCGCGCAGCTCGGGCGGCGGCGCATCCGGCCCGGTCCAGACCGTGCGCGTCACGTCGGTCGTGCCGTCGAAATACTGAGCGCCTGAGTCGACGAGATAGAGCTCGTTCGGACGGATCGGCCGGTCGGTCTCCGGCGAGACCCGGTAGTGGATGATCGCGCCATCCTCGCCCGCGCCGGAGATCGCCGGAAAGCTTTCACCGCGGAATTCCGGCGCTGCACCGCGGAAGGCGAGCAGCCGAGCTGCGGCCGATGTTTCGCTCTCTCGGCCCGTGGCCGTGGTCAGCCAGTGCAGGAACCGGTTCAGCGCGACCGCGTCGCGCGCATGCGCCGCCCGCGTGCCTGACTGCTCGGTGTCGTTTTTGCTGGCCTTCGGCAGCACGCAGGGGTCCATCCCCGCGATCACCTCGGCGCCCGCATCGCGCAGCGTCTGGGCGAACCATACCGGCGAGCGGTCCGGATCGACCCGCACCTTCGCGCCGCGCATCGCCGCGAGGCGCTGCGGGAGCGGGTCGCTGGCGCCGAAGCCGGGTTCGGCGACGGCGACGCCGTTGCCCAGCCAGGCGCGCGTCTCGTCGGGCAGCTTCGCGGACGCAATGAACAGGTCGCAGCGCCCGTCGGCGTGCTGGAGCGCGAAGCTGAGCGGGAACGGCGTGAACGGCACGTCGCCGCCGCGAATGTTCAGCAGCCACGCGATCGAGGCGGGATCGCAGATCACGGCGGCATCGTCCTTTGCCTTCCGCAGATCGGCCGCCGTGAGCTCCCGCTTCTCGGCGCTGGAGAGGCCGGCGAAGGCGAGCGGGTGCGGAACGGCGGGCGCCATCGGCGGCGGCGGCCGGTCGCGCCAGACCGCGTCGAGCGGATTGCTGTCGACGGACACCATGTTCACCCCGGCGTCGGTGAAGCGGCGCAATCCCTCCTCACTGATCAGCAGCGGGTCGTAACCGATGCTTCCGCCGGGCGCCGCCTCGGCCAGCCACGCCTGCGGGGGCTCGTCGGTAATGTGCCGCCGCTCCCACAACGCCGGATCGGTCTGCGCCGCCGCCTGGAGGATGTAGCGGCCGTCCGTGAACAGCGCGGCGCGATCCTGCAGCACGATTGCGAGGCCGGCGCTGCCGGTGAAACCGGTCAGGGCCGCGAGCCGCTCGGCGCTGGGCGGCACGTATTCGCCGAGATGTTCGTCGGCACGGGGGACGATGAAGCCGTCGAGTCCCCGCCGCGCCAACTCTGCACGAAGATCAACGAGATGAACGGCGGACATGCCATGTAACTTTCACGCGAGCCTCACGCATAAGTCATATCTTCGTGCTGAACCATGCATTTTATACATGTCTGAAGGTGGAGCTTGGCACGACAACAGTCGAGGTCGGCCACCCATGTTGCAGTGCATCAAGACTGCCGAAGGATGTTTCCAGATGAATGTTCGTCCCGCCAGAAATGAAATGGCGATTGGTATGCCGGATAGCGTTTCCCCGTATGCACCGGTCGCGCCGTCGCGTGGCGTGGTTGCGCTGATCGGCGACGCGGTTCGCTGGCTTGTAGAGATGCCGCGCCGGCGTGCACTGATCGACGAGCTGTCGACGTTGTCCGATCACGCGCTGGCCGATATCGGGCTGAACCGTGGCGAGCTCGACCGCGTGTTCGACCGCAACTTCATGGACGCCCGCGTGGGCTATCGCCGCGTGTTCGAGAAGTCGGCGCGGATCTAAGGACCAGCGTCGTCCAGGCTCCCTCGCCGATCCGGCGCTCGAGCCAGAGGCCCTCGCGCCGGTGTGCCGCCAGCACACCGCGCGCCTGAGGCGCTAGCAGGCCGGAGAGAATCGCCGTCGCTCCCGGCGCCAGATTAGCCGCCAGACCGGCGGCCATAGCGCAGAGCGGACGCGCCAATATGTTGGCGAATACCAGATCGTAGGGTCCGTCCGCGCGGATCGCGCGGCTTTTCCATCCGTCCGCACGTAAAAATCGGATCCGCTGCGCCACGCCGTTCCGTCCCGCATTCTCCGCCGCGGTCCGCACCGACCAAGGGTCGATGTCGGCGGCGGTAATGACGGCATCGCAGAGGATGCGTGCTGCCGCCATCGCGAGGATACCCGACCCCGTTCCGAGATCGAGCACCCGACGGGGATGCCGGTGCGCGACGGCTTCGAATGCCCGCAGACAGCCCCGCGTCGACCCGTGCTCCCCCGACCCGAACGCAACCCCCGCGTCGAGGACCAGCGTGATGCGGGCAGGGCTTGCCTGGTCAGGGAGATGCGTTCCCCGAACCACGAAACGGCGCCCGACGCGCTGCTCGGGAAAACCGGAATAGCTGCGCGCGAGCCAGCCCTCGGCCGGCGTGTCCGACCGGTCCAGGTCCGCCGCCGCCCCGGTCACCGCGGCCGCCAGGGCCAGCGCGCCGGCGAGCTCCGCCTCGCCCTCGCCCGCAGGCTTTACCCCCTCGATCACCCACTCCCCGGTCGCCTCGTCGATGAAGCAGCCGACCGTCCCGCAGGCCGTACCCATCGCCGCCTCGTAGGCATCGGCAGCCGCGGGAGGGACGCGGACAGAGACGGTTTCGAGCCGCGTGGCGTGGCGCAGGCTCACGCGCGTTCCACGTAGCGGTCGAGCACACGCTTACCGCCTGCCTTGTCGAATTCAATGTCGAGCCGATCGTCCTCGCTCGCGGTGACCGTGCCGTAGCCGAATTTCTGGTGGAACACCCGCGTGCCCACCGAAATCGCGTCCTCTCGCGGCGGACGGCCGGGCTGCTCCCAGACCTCGACCATGCGCGGGCGGCGGGCGACCAGCGGGAACGGGCCGGCGAAGGCCGTGGGAGCCGCAATCATCCGGTCGCGCTGGAGCGCCGCAGAGCCGGCGCGTTCCGTGTGCGCTTCGGGCAATTCCTCGATGAACCGGCTGGGGATGCTGCTCTGCCAATTGGCGTAGATGCGGCGGTTGGCCGCGTGGCTGACGATGGCGCGCAAGCGGGCGCGAGTGAGGCCGACATAGGCCAGTCGCCGCTCCTCCTCGAGCCCTTTCGCACCGTTCTCGTCCATGGAGCGCTGACTAGGAAACAGGCCCTCCTCCCAGCCCGGGAGGAACACAGTGTCGAACTCCAGACCCTTCGCCGCATGCAACGTCATCAGATTGAGGCGATCGGCCGCGGCGTTCTCCTCGTTCTCCATGACGAGCGAGACATGGTCGAGGAAGCCCGCCAGCGTCTCGAAATCCGCCATTGCGCGGATCAGCTCCTTCAGGTTGTCGAGCCGCCCCGGCGCATCCGGCGATTTGTCGCGCTTCCACATCTCAGTGTAGCCGCTCTCGTCGAGCATGGCGGCAAGCGTGACGATATGGCCCTCGCGATCGAGCTGCTCGCGCCAGCGTGCGAAGCCGTCCATCAGTTCGCGCAGGCCTTCGCGAACTTTGCCGCGCACCTCCCCCGTTTCGACCAGCCGGCGGGCCGCTTCGGATAACGGCACACCACTCGCCCGTGCGGTGGCATGCATGAGCCGGAGCGCCTGATCACCCACGCCGCGGCGGGGGACGTTCACGATGCGCTCGAACGCCAGATCGTCAGCAGGTTGGTGCAGCACGCGCATGTAGGCAGTGGCGTCGCGGATCTCCTGCCGCTCGTAGAAGCGCAGACCGCCGACCACGCGATAGGGAATGCCGATGGTGACCAGCCGCTCCTCGAAGGCGCGGGTCTGGAAGCCCGCGCGCACGAGGACCGCCATCTCCGCGAGCGGGTGGCCGTCACGGCGCAACGCCTCGACGCGCTCGCCGACCATGCGGGCCTCCTCGTCGCTGTCCCAAAGCGACACGACGCTCACCTTCTCGCCGTCCGCCTCCTCGCGCCCCGGGCGGAGCGTTTTGCCGAGGCGCCCTTCGTTGTTCGCGATCAATGCCGAGGCAGCGGCCAGAATGGGTGCGGTGGAGCGATAGTTGCGCTCGAGCCGGACGATGCGCGCGCCAGGAAAATCCTGCTCGAATCGCAATATGTTCTCGACCTCTGCTCCGCGCCAGGAATAGATCGATTGATCATCATCTCCGACGCAGCAGATATTCTTCCGCTCCTGCGCGAGCAGCCGGAGCCACAGATACTGGACGAGATTCGTGTCCTGGTACTCGTCGACCAGGATGTAGCGAAACGCCCGGTGGTACTGCGCGATCACGTCCTCGCGCGTACGCAGGATCTCCGTCATGTGCAGCAGCAAGTCGCCGAAATCGGCGGCGTTCAGCGTCTTCAGCCGCTCCTGGTACGCCGCATAGACCTCGCGCGCCCGCCCGCTGGCGAACTCCGTGTCCTCGGCGGCGGGGACGCGGGCGGGGGTGAGCCCCCGATCCTTCCAACGCTGGACCAGGCCCATCATCGCGGGGGCGGGCCAGCGTTTCGCGTCGACGGATGCCGCCTCCATGACCTGCTTGAGCAGGCGCATCTGGTCGTCGGTGTCGAGGATGTTGAAGCTGCTCGTGAGACCCACGTATTCGGCGTGCCGCCGAAGCATCCGCGCACAGAGGGCGTGGAAGGTGCCGAGCCAGAGCCCCTCGGCAGGGCGGCCGAGGATGGCACTGACGCGCTCGCGCATCTCGCGCGCGGCGCGGTTGGTGAAGGTGACCGCGAGCACCTGATTGGGGAAGGCGCGGTTGCTCATCAGGATATGGGCGAAGCGCGTGGTGAGCACCCGCGTCTTGCCGGTCCCGGCCCCCGCGAGCACGAGCAGCGGCCCGTCCACGGTCTCGACGGCCTCGCGCTGCTCGGGGTTCAGGCGGCTGAGATACTCGGTCATGATGGGGGAGCGGCGACTCGGGACGGCACGGCGAGGATATAGAAGGCGTGGCGTACGCGTCCAACCTTGCCCGCCTCGCGGTTAGGGGGCTGGCCGCGTCGTTGGGACACGGCTCGGCCCCGCTCGCGACGCCGACCCCGGCAAGGGGACCAAGGGCCGCGACCGGCGGGTTACGTCGTCTCGGCGGGCCGCGGGCGCACGCCGAGCACGTGCGCGATGGCGAACGTCAGGTCCGGCCGGTTGATCGTGTAGAAATGGAATTCGTCGATGCCGTTCGCTTGCAGCAGCCGCACCTGCTCGGCCGCCACGACCGCGCCGACCATGCGGCGGGTTTCGGCGTCCTCGTCGAGCCCCTCGAACATATGCGCGAGCCACGCCGGCACCGTAGCGCCGCAAAGTGCTGAGAAGCGGACGCATTGCGCGAAGTTCGACACCGGGAAGATGCCGGGGACGATCGGCGCGGTGATGCCCGCGGCGAGGCAGCGGTCGAGGAAGCGGAGATAGACGTCGCTGTCGAAGAAGTATTGCGTGATTGCCCGCGTCGCCCCGGCATCCAGCTTGCGCTTGAGGTTGTCGAGATCGTCCTCAGGGCTAGTGGCGGCGGGGTGGGTCTCAGGATACGCGCCGACCGAGATCTCGAAGTCGGCTATGCGGCGGAGCCCCGCCACGAGATCGGCGGCGTGGCGGTATCCCTCCTGATGCGGCTCATAAGGCGCCCCGCCGGGCATGTCGCCGCGCAGAGCCACGACGTGACGGATGCCCGCCTCCCAATACGACCGGGCGATGTCGTCGACCTCGCCGCGGCTCGCGCCGACGCAGGTGAGATGGGCGGCGGGCACGAGCGACGTCTCGCGGACGATGCGGGCAACCGTGCCATGCGTGCGTGCCTGCGTCGAACCGCCCGCGCCGTAGGTGACGGAGACAAAGCGGGGGCAGAGCGGCTCAAGGCGGCGGATGCACGACCAGAGCTGTGCCTCGACTGCCTCGGTGCGGGGCGGGGAGAACTCGAACGAGAGCTCCGGCGCCCGGTGTTCCGCGGCCCTCGGCGGCAGGCCGCCGAAGCGCGGGCCGGTGACCCACCGCTCGAGCGGCGCCAGCGTCGCTTCGCTGGACGCAATGACGTCCCCGCTGACATCCCTCATCGTCGCTGCCATCATGTCTCTCCGCTCAATCCAGCGCCTGCATGGCCAGCGCCTGCATGGCCAGCGCCTGCATGGCCAGCGCCTGCAAGCGCAGAAAACTTGGTCGATAATGCTGCGTTCCACGTCCCCCGCATGCAAGCAGGGTATCGATTTTCTTTACGATTAGGCTGTTGCATGGCTTAACAGTCCTGCATCGACCTGTCCGCGGCGCGAAAACGGCCCGGCGGTTGGACGCAGGCGTCAACTCGTGCTCCGCTCTCGCACTCGTTCCGGCAAGGAAGTCCATGCTCGCCCTTCGACCCGCGATCATCGCCCTCGGCTCCCTTGTCGTGCTCGGCCTGGCCGCCTGCGCCACACCGCCGCCGGCGTCCGACCCTGACGCAGTCGCGGATTACCAGGAGGCGAACGACCCGCTCGAGCCGACGAACCGCGTCTTCTACGCGATCAACAACGGGCTCGACACCGTTATCCTGAGGCCGCTTGCAATCGCCTATCGCGACGGCCTCCCGCTCCCGGTACGCACGCACGTGCATGATGTCCTAAGCAATCTCGCCGAGCCGGTTCAGCTTGCCGACAACATCCTGCAGGCCAAGCCGAGGACCGCCGGCAACACGCTGATGCGGTTCATGATTAACAGCACCGTGGGCATCGGCGGCATCTTCGACGTGGCGACGGACTGGGGCTATCCCGAGCGCGGCACCGATGCCGGCGTGACCCTCGCGCTGTGGGGTTTGCCGGACGGCCCCTTTCTGTTCCTGCCCTTCCTCGGCCCGAGCAGCCCGCGCGACGCGACCGGGTTCGGGATGGATGTCGGGCTCGACCCGTTCACATATGTCGGCCAGGGAACCGCGGTCACCGCGCTCAAATGGTCGCGGTTCGGCGTGTCCGCCATCGACTTGCGGGCCGCCGCGCTCGCAGATATCGATCAGATCAAGAAAACGGCATTGGACCCCTATGCGACGTTCCGAAGCCTTTACCGCCAGCATCGGGCGAGCGTTATCGAGGACTCACGGCATGACCTGCCGGCAACGGTGCCGGCGTGGTTCCCGCAACCCGCAGCACCGCGCTAGAGTCGGGCAGTGCCTCTCGACCATCATCATTACCGGCGGCAAAATCCGCCGGCCAAGACAGGCGGAGTGATATGCTGACGAGACGCTTCCTGCTCACGTCGACGGCCGCCGCGGTGGCGATGTTCACGTTGCTGCGCTTCGCGCCCGCTGCCTTCGCGCAATCTGCCGATCAGGCGAAGGCGTTCATTCAGGAGACCGCGAACCAGCTCACCGGGGTCGTCAACGGCCCCGCGCCGCAGCCGCAGAAGCGACAGGATCTCACACAGGTGATCGACCGCACGGTCGACATCGAAGACATCGCGCGGTTCTGCCTCGGACGGTTCTGGCGGATCGCCTCGCCCGCGCAACAGAAAGAGTATGTCGATCTCTTCCACCGCGTGCTGGTCGTCAACATCACCGGGAAGATCGGTGACTATCAAGGTGTCACCGCCAGCATCGGCAGCGCCTCCGAGCGCGAAGGCAACTTCGCGGTATCGAGCATCGTCACGCGCCCCGGCAACGCGCCGGCCAAAGTGGATTGGGTGGTGAGCTACTCGACCGGTTCGCCCAAGATCGTCGACGTGATCGCCGAGGGCACCAGCCTGCGGATCACGCAGCGGCAGGATTACGCGTCCTACCTGTCGCGCAACGGCAACAACGTGCAGGCGCTGATCGACGCGATGCGGCGGCAGGCGGCCGGCTAGGATCAGCGAAGCGCGTGCAGGCATGGGGGCTGCCGGCGCCGGAGGACAACGATCGCATTCTGGCGGAAGCGGCGCGCAATCGCTGCCGCATGCATCAGTGACAGGCCCTTGGCGAGCCAGCCCGGCTCGTCCGGCCACCGGCGTGCGGGATCGCGGGCCAGGGTCGGCATTATGCCGGCTGCTTCGCTGCGCAGGATCACCTGAAGGCGCGCGTCGCGACGGGCATTCATTGCGCGTGGGGCGCGGCGGCTTTCCGGGTTCGCGGCGGTGATGATGATCGCGCAGTTCGCCTTGCCGAGCAGCCGATCCGGCAAGGGACGGCCGATGCGCAACGTCATCCGGCCCACGAGGTAATCGGTTCCGGTGTAGGCCCGCTCGAGACGGCGTGTGGCGGAGAACATCATTCGGCCCGTGGTCCGCATGGGTCGGACCATCGGTCCGCCAGTAGATACCGCCGGCACGGCAGACCGGATGATCCGCGCAACCCGCGAGTTCGAGCCGCGCCCGGACACGGCTCCATCCCGCATCGGCAGCGTGTTCGCTCCCGAGCGGCGGCGCGTTGTCCTCGCGCAGCCACGCGGAGAGCATCGCGATATGGGCGCCCACATGCCCGACGAGCCGACCGCCGAGCAATTGGGGATACAGGCCGCCGAGATGGAAGGCCGGCGCGCCGCACCAGTTGGCGAGCGCGCCGACCAACTCGCGCAGCAGCGCGCCGGCCTCGACCGTCACGCAGGCCGCTGGCATCGGCAGACGCGCGAGGCTCGCGAACGCTGCAGCGTCGGTAGCAAACCGGCTGCTGCGCAGGATTGCCAGACGTCCGGGTACGGCGGATCCCAGCGCAGCCAGCAACGACGCGTGCCGCTCTGCTATATCAGCTTCGATCACGGCCAGCACCGTCCTTGCCGGTCCGCCGTCGCGTGGCTATCCCAATCGCGGCGGGAGATGACGAAGCGGGGCGGACGCGACCGCTGCGCCTGTGTCCAGCACCAAATCGCGCAGCCTCATCGGGACCGGGCCCGCCTCAACCCCGGGCCTAGGCGTAGCCTCGCATCCCGTGCTCCGGCGCCCCCGCGGCCGACGATGCGAGAACTCCGATCGCGAGCGAGCTGAACGCGAAAGACAGACGCCGTGAGTCCGCGCCGGCCGGCGGTACCGGCGAGCAGAAGAACGTCAGCGTCACCCCTGTCCCGAGCGGATCGGCCGGGATGCGGCCGAGGATCTCAAGCATTTCGCCATCCGGACGGAGTTCCACGGGGACCGGGCGGTAGTCGGCATAGGCGCGCAGATCGGCGGGATCGCAGCCCGCTGCAAGCGCGCCGCGCATGCTGAAGGACCGCGCTGAACGACGGTCGAGGAAGAACCGGAACTCGAAATAATCGCCGCGGCCGGCCCAGCGGAACGCATTGCCGTGCGCATCCCACTCGCGGAGATAGAATCCGTTGGCAAGCTCCAGCTGGCTTTCGGCGTCGATGAGGAGGGCCGGAGGCACGCCGCTGTCGCCGGCCTCGTCGGTGCCGATAGCGCAGAGCTGCGCCAGAGCCTGCAACCGGCTCTCGACCAGCGCCAGCCAGTTGAGCAGGATCTGATCGCGCGACATGTCGTCGCCCTGGAGCGCATCCATCCGGCAGGTCCCTTTTCGCCACCGCGGCACGGAACAGTAACGATGCGTTACCTGTCGCATGCGATCGGCGCCGGCACGATACGGGAAAGCCGCAGTCAGGCGTTATCCCTATGCCATCGCGAGAGCAGGCGAGCGAACGTGCATCCGTCCTACAGGTCCTGGTAGTGCGCGACGTAGTCTTCCAGCCGGTCCATCGCGACGTCGAGCAGCTCCGGCGCCTTCGCCGTGCAGAGGCGGATGTGCCGCTCCGCGCCCGCGCCGAACGCGATGCCGGGCGCCATGCCGATCCTTGCCTCGTCCACCGCTCGGCGGCAGAAGCCGAGGGTGTCGCGCATCCCCGCGACCTCGAACATCGCGTAGAACCCGCCCTTGCTCGGCACCGCCCGAATGCGCTGCATGCGCGCGAGCCGCTGCGCCACGACGTCCTGTCCGGCGCGGCAGCGCGCGACGAAGCTGGCGATGAACTCCTCCCCGTGGTCGAGCGCCGCGATCGCGCCGTGCTGGAGGAAGGCGGGCGCGCCGCTGCTGTTGAATTGGATCAGCTTCTCGAACGCGTCAGTCTGGCCTTGCGGAAAGACGATCCAACCAAGCCGCCACCCGGTCATCGCATACGATTTGCTGAAGCTGTTGACGACATAAAGATTGTCGTGCGGCCCCGCGATCTGCAGCATCGAGAGCGACACGGGACGGTCGTACACCAAGCGGTGATAGACCTCGTCCGACAGAACGGCGATGTCGCGGGCGCGGCCGAAATCGAGGATTGCGCGCGCTTGGTCCTCCTCCATGATCCAGCCGGTCGGATTGCCGGGGCTTGCCAGATAAATCACCCTCGTCTTCTCGTCGCAGGCGTCGAAAAGCGCCTCGAGATCGAGCACCCAGCCCGCGTCGGTCGGGCGCATCGCCACTTCGACGACGCGCGCGCCGCAGATCTCCATGGCCCGGGAGACATTAGGCCAGCCCGGCGTCACCACGACCGCGGTGTCCCCCGGCTCTATGATCCCCTGCGCCACCAGCATCACCGCGCTCATGCCCGATGGGGTGAGCGCGATGCGCCCGTCGGCAATCTCGATGCCGTGGACGCGCCGATGATAGGACGCGATCGCCGCGCGGGTCGGCGCGAGCCCACGGTTCGGCGTGTAGAACGTGTTGCCGGCAGCCAGCGACTCTGCCGCGGCATCGCAGATGAATGCCGGCGTCGGCACGTCAGCCTCGCCCGCGAACATGCCGATCACGTCCGGCCGCCCGAAGCCGAGCCGCCAGACTTCTACGATCGGGCTGTCGGGCATCTCGTCGATCGAACTGCGGATCATGCGGGCGGGCTTTCTTGCGAACGGTCCGGCGTATTGGCCTCACCCGCGACCGCAGCGTCAACCGTATGACGGCTGCCCCGATCTGCCTCGGCCTGCGCATCACGAAATGCGCCGGCACGAGCCTTATGACCACGCTCCGGCGGGTGCTGACCGAGGACCAGTACTATTTCTTTTCATCCGACCACGAGGCTTGGCTCGCCTCCCGCCCGAGCTTTCCCGACATCGCCCAAATCGATCGACTCCGAATTGTATTTGGGCATTATTGCCATGAGACATTACTTTCGATCTTCGCGAACCGCCGCATCTTCCTGTGCACCGGTCTGCGCGAGCCGATCGCTTGCGCCGTCAGCGGCTCCCGGCAAGCCAACGCGGTCCGTCTGCAGGCCGGCCGGCGGCCGGTGCCGCCGCGCGAGTTTCTCGAGCAGCGCGCCAGCCCGATCTGCAGCGAGATCCCGCGCGCTTTTCCGACCGTCGCCGCGATGCCCGGTGCGCTCTGGGAGCGGGCGCGGGCGGCGCGAGCGGGACTTTTTCGCCCACGAGTTCAAGGAGCTCGACCGGCTCGATGCGCTTCGGCGGTCATTGCACCAGCGAATCCGCCACGCGGAAGCGCTGCTCGATCGCCTGGGATGAGCATTTCACGGATTTTCACGCGCAGCTCCCGAATCCTCCTCGGCTTCTCACTCGCTCATCGACAGAAACCGTTACAAACTCCGTTGCGCAGGCGGAGAGTTCGCGATGAGCGCATGGGCGGACGGAGTGGTCGAGATGCCGGTGCTGGCGGTGGTCGCGCGCGAGGGCGCGATGACGGCTTGGCTCGCCGCCCTGTGCGAAACGCTATGCATTCGAATGCACGTGGTTCCTGACCCCGGCGCCCTCGCCGACACCCTTGCCCGCATCCGGCCGGTCGGGGTGATGTGCGGGGATCTGGGCGGCCACGGCCATCCCATCTCGCGCGTGCTTCGCCTGGTTGCGGGATACGACCGGGCGCTGCCGGTGCTGCTGATCACAAGCGACGAGCCGGAAACCCTGGGCTGCATCGATGCCGCAGCCGATCTCTGGCCACTCGAGAACATGGAGCACGCCGCCCTTCCGGTGAGGGTGACGATCGTGCTCGACTTCCTCGCCCGCGCCGGCCAGCAGCATGGAGCGCTGCGGATGCTGCGCGCCTGACGGACCAGATCCATACCGCCGACCGGCTTGCGTTCAGCCCGCTCCGACCGGACATTTACCCGCCCGCCGCTTGCGCGCGCCAACAGCGTAAGCGCCGGGGCGGCGATCCGGATCCTCGTTTGGGGCGACCACAGTGCGCGCATAGTCCGCCCAGTCGGCGTCCTCGAGCTCTTCCGGAGCGCCGACGACTGCCATCGAGCCGAGTACATCCTCGCCAAAGACGCGCTTCGGTATCGGCTGAACTTGCAGCAGCGGCACCTCGGCACGGATATGCACGGCTTGGCCGGTTCGCGTGAGGCGGAGATTGGTGAACAGCGGGCCGAACCAGCGGTCGCTCTCCAGCACGCCCTCGTATTGCGTATAGCCCCCGCCGATCCAGAGATTCGCGGGCGGGCGGACGAGCAGGTCCCAATCGGGCGCGGTTCGGGCGATCAGCCCGGTCCAGACCTGCACCGCGCCGGCCTCGGGCAGCGCGGTCAGAAATGGCGGGGCGCAACCGCGCAATGCCGCCGGAGCGGCATCGTCGAAGCGACCGGAGAAATGCGGGAACTGCGCGGTGCCGAGCGGCAGCCACTCGTCCGCGCCGTTATAGGTCCAGCAGATCTCCTCGCCATCGAACAGCAGGTGGAAATCCATCGGCGGGAACACGTACCAGCCGAAGCCCGAGGCGCGGGTCACCGCATCGCAGTAGCGGAAGGCGCGCGTTGGCAGCGTTCCGGCCGCCGACCGGTCGGCGCGCATCGGCAGCGAGGCTTCGGCGACGAGGCGGTAAAAGCGGACGATCGGGGCGTCGGCGGTCATCGGCGGTGATCCAGGTCGTTGAGCGGGTGGGTTCCGGGGCGCGGGGGCCGCCCCGGAACCGAACCATCAGCCGCGGGAGAGCAATTTCCAACTCGCACCAGTACGGATACGGCCGGTGTCGGCGACGGCCAACGGGAGCAATTTCCAGCTCGCTCCGACGCGGATGCGGCGGCTGTCGACGACGGCGGGGTGAATGGGTTTGCGGACGGTCATGACGGTTGCCTCTTCCAGGTTTGCTTGACGGCGCGCCGAATCGACGACGGCCCGGCAGCACAGGAGCTGCCGGGCCGTCGCAGGACGCACCGGAGAGCGGGAACGCGGCGGGCGCACCTCGCCCGTCGACGAGAGAATTGATGCCATATGAGTTTGGAGAAGGCAAGGTTATTTTCCCAAATAATGCTTAATTTCCGAGCCTATGCTCTGTCGTTCCCTTCCGGATTCCAAGATCCGTAATGGTACATAGAAGCCACACGAGACAAACGATGCTTTGATGCATCGTCGAAATCGGCTTGCATGGCGCCCTTGTGTCTGGCCACCGATTCGACACGAGACCGCGCTTCTCACTTGCGATGCAGGCAATGTCCGCTGTGGTGATTCCGGCCACGTTCGCGCGAAAGGCACCGGCGCTCGCGCCGGGGCTGCCGGTGCGGCTGACGCTGTTTGGGCCAATGCGCGCGGAGGATGCGCGCGGTCGCTCCGTCCTGCCGCGGCAGCGCAAGACCCGCGCAATGCTCGCTGCGTTGGCGCTCGCGTCCCCGCGCGCGCTCGGGCGAACCGAACTCACCGGCCTGCTGTGGAGTCGCCGCGAGCCCGAACAAGCGCGCGCCTCCCTGCGGCAGTGCGTACATGAGCTTCAGGAGACGCTCGCGAATGCCGGCCCCGAGATCCTGCGCGCCGAGCGAGCCAATCTGTCGCTCGCGTCCCACGCGGTCGTGAGCGATGCCGGAGAAGTCGTGCACGCGAGCGTCGCGCGGCCGGAAGGCCTGGACGCGCTTGGCCGAGGCCCGTTCCTGCAGGACCTGGTCGGGCTCGATGCGGCGTTCGATACGTGGATCCGCGAAGAGGCGGAGCGGCTGCGCCGGGCGGCCGCGTCGGTCGCGGAGGCGACCCTCGCCGCCTGTCTCGCCGCAACGGCAAGCGGACCGGAAATCCGCACTGCCGCCGAGCGCGTCGTCGCGATCGACCGCACGCACGAGGGCGCGTGGCGTGCTCTGATGCACGTGTTGGCCGAAGCGGGCGAGCGCGCTGCCGCGGTCGCCGCCTACGAGCAGTGCTGTGCGGCGCTGGCGCAGCATGCGCGCCTGACCCCTTCCGTCGAGACCGAAACCCTTGTCGCCGCGATCCGCGCCCGCCCCGCGGCGATTCCGCTCATGCCGCGGCGGCCAGAGCCTCCATCGGTCGCCCGAGCCCCCGCCCGGGCGCACCGTCCCGGGTCCACCGCACGGCTCGGAGTCATGCCGTTCCGCACGCTCGAGACGGGGTTGCCGGACATGCTGGCGCTCGGCCTTGCCGAGGAGATCACGGCGGCGATGGCGCGGTTCCGCGGCGTCTCGCTGATCGCGAGCCCGTCGCTCGCCGTTGTACAGGCGGCGACGTCCGACGAGCGCGCGCGCAGCCTCGACAGCCTCGCACTCGACTTCCTGATCGACGGCACTGTTCAGCGCAGCGGCGGCCGCGTGCGGGTGACGGCCCAGTTGATCGACATGCAGCCTGGCGACGCGGCTGCCCGACCGATCGTATGGGCACAGCGGTTCGACGCGACCGATACTGATCTCCTGACCGTTCAGGACCGTGTCGCCGCCGAGATGGTCGCGCGCGTTGATCCGGAGATGCTGCTGCGCGCCGGCGCCCGCACGCGCACGCTCACGACGAGCGATCTCGGCGCCTACGAGCTGATGCTGCGCGCGATCCCCGCGATCTACGGTCTCGACAGATCGGATTTCGAGCAAGCCGGCGCCCTGCTCGGCGCGGCCGTGGCGCGAGATCCCGAATATGCCGCGGCGCATGCGTGGCTGGCCTATTGGCTGGCATTCCGTGTTGGCCAGGACTGGTCGGATCAGGTGATGGTCGATCTCGATCAAGCGGGCGAAGCGGCGGAACGCGCGGTGCGACTTGACCCGGCCGACGCCCGGGCGCTGACGATGGCCGGCCATGTGCGCGCCTTCCTGCAGAACCGTCTGGCGGAGGCGCATGCGTTGCACGCACAGGCGCTCGCGCTCAACCCGAACATGCCGCTCGCCTGGGTGCTCTCGGGGCTCGCCCATGCCTACGACGGCGCGCATGAGGAGGCGCTCCGCCGCTGCGACGAAGCGCATCGGCTCTCTCCGTTCGACCCACACCGAGCCTTCTACGACAGTTGCGCGATGCTACCGTTGGTCATGCTGCGCCGCTTCGAGAGCGCGGCCGAGCTCGCGCGGCGCGCCATCGCAGTAGCGCCCACGCTATCGTCTGCCTGGAAAGGCTATCTCGCGGCGCTCGGGCATCTCGGCGACATGGAGGGCTGCGAGATGGTGCGAGCGCGCCTGCTCGCGCTGGAGCCGCGCTTCTGCGTCCGCTCCGCACTCCGCCGTTCGCCCCTGCGCCGTCCCGAGGATCGCGCCTTCTACGCGGAGGGGCTGCGGCGCGGCGGCTTGCGAGAAGAGGAGTAAGAGCCGAGATACACGTCGATTGCGAGCACGGTATCACGTTCCGGCGACTGCGTTGGACCACAGAAACCCGACACGGTAACCGTCGCCGCTCGCAACACGGGAGCGGTCGTGCGCAGGATCCTCAGCGTTTCAGCGATTGCCGTCTTGGTGATCGCCGCTCTTCTACTGACACTCGGCTGGAATGGCGTGCTGACACGCCGCGAAAATCCGACAACGGTCGATGCATACGTCGCGGGCGATCGCACCCCGCTCAGCGCGCAGGTCACCGGCTATGTCCGCACCGTCTTCGTCGCCGACAACGAGACGGTGCGCGCCGGTCAGCCGATCCTCGAGATCGTCGACGACGACTATCGCGCGGGCGTAGCGCAGGCCCAGGCGCAGCTCGATGCCGCGCGCGCCGCGGTGGACGCGCTCGGTGCCAAGCGCACGGTGCTCGAGCAGCAGCTCGTGCAGTCGCAGGAGACGATCGTTTCGGCCAATGCGCAGCTCGCCCATGCATTCAACGACGTGCGCCGCCAGCAGCTCCTGTTGCCGACCGCGGCGGGGTTGCTGCAGAGCCTGCAGACCGCGCAAGCCGCCGAGCGACGGCTGGAAGCGACGCGTGATCAGGCCGTTGCGCAGGCGGGCGCGGATGAGCGGCAACTCGATCTGCTCTCCGCGCAGACGTCGCAGGCGAAGGCACAGGTGGCCGAAGCGGCGGCCGGCCTGGAGCTCGCGCAGATCGCGCTCGGCTATACCCGCTTGGCCGCACCGATCGGCGGGACGCTCGGTGCACGGCAGGTGCGGCCGGGCACGCTGCTGGCGCCGGGAACCGAGGTGGACACCTTGACCCCGCTCGACCGGCTCTGGGTCAGCGCCAACTTCACCGAGCGCCAGATCACCAACATCCGCGTGGGACAGCGTGCGGAGGTGCGGATCGATGCGCTGCCCGGCACGCCGCTCAAAGGCGAAGTCGTCGGGATCCAGCCGGCAACCGGCGCGCAGTTCAGCGAGGTGCCGGCGGACAACACGACCGGTAACTTCACCAAGGTGGTGCAGCGTGTCCCGGTCAAGATTGCACTCGATATCGCCGGCACACCGCTGGTGGGCCGCGTCCTGCCGGGGCTTTCGGCGCGCGCACAAGTGTTCACCGACGCGACGCAGGACGCGCGATGAGCTCCGAAACGACCAACGTACGCGCCGAGGCGGTGCCGCGCGCCGCACCTCCGGTCGACGGTTTGCGGAGCCTCATCGTGCGCTCGACCGTGCTGGCGCTCGCGCTATTGGCAGGCGGCGTGTTCATGGTCGACTGGAACGAGATCCTGCTCTGGCGCGCGGTGCAGCGGACCAACGACGCGACGCTGCGCGGCGATCCGACCGAACTGAGCGCGCGTGTCGCCGGCACGCTCACGCGGGTCCCGGTCGCCGATATGGCGGAGGTAAAGGCGGACGACGTGTTGTTCGAAATCGACGACGCACCCTATCGGGCGCGCGTCGACCTCGCCGCCGCACAACTCGCGGACGCGCAGGCGCAGGTCGCGATCGCTGGCGCGCAGATCGCGTTGCAGGCGCGGCAGGTGGACGTAGCGGCGAGCGCCGTGGAGCTCGCGGCGTCGAACGCGACCTACGCCGATCAGCAGCGCACGCGGCAGAATGCGCTGCAGGGCACGCCGGCGCTCCGCCAGACCGATCTCGAGCAGGCGAACGCCAACGCGGTCGCGGCGGAGGCGACGCTGTCCGGCGCACGCGCGGCAGTCGCCGGCGCGCAGGCGCAGCTGAAGGTGCTGCAGGCGCAGCTGGTCCAGGCGCAGGCCGCGCTGCAGGCCAAACAGGCGGCGCTCGACGCGGCGCGCATCAATCTCGGCTACACGCGCGTCGCGGCGCCGCGTGCCGGCCGTGTGGGCTACCGGCTCGCGCGGCTGGGCGAATATGTCGCTCCCGGCACGCCGCTGATCGAGCTGGTGCCGCTCAACGACGTCTGGGTGGTCGCGAACTACCGCGAGACGCAGATGCGCAACATGCGGCCTGGCCAGCCGGCGCGCGTGACGCTGGACGCCTATCCTGGCGTGGTCCTGCATGGTCACGTCGACAGCATCGACCCGGGCAGCCAGGCACTCGGCTCGCTATTGCCGCCCGACCGATCGGTCGGCAACTTCACCAAGATCGCGCAGCGCGTGCCGGTAAAGATCAGCATCGACGCCAACGAGGTTCGCGAGCACGCGCTGATCGGGCGCATGTTTCCCGGTCTCTCCGTCGAAACCGCAGTCGACACCTCGCGCGGCAACCCGTGAGCCGCCTGCTCCGCGCATTCGGGCCGCCGCTGATCGAGCCGCGCGGGCCGGACGGCCGGCGGATCGCGCCGCCGGGTCCGCCGCCGCTGACCGGTCGCGTGCTGCTGGGCCTCATCGGCGCGACGCTCGCCGGCGTCATGTCGCTGCTGGGCACGCGGCTGACGACGTTCGGGGTGGCGGATCTCCGCGGCGCCGCCGGCGTCGATCTCAACCTAGCCGGCTGGATCACGGCCGCGTACAACGTCGGCAGCATCGCGATCGTGCCGGCGACGCCTTGGCTGGCGAGCATCTTCTCGGGGCGGCGGGTGATCGCAGCCTGCGTCGCGCTCCTCACCGTGGCGGCACTCGCGTTCTCGACAACACCGCCCTACCCCGTGCTCGTGGCGCTGCGTTTCCTGCAAGGGCTCGGCAGCGGCGCACTGTTGCCGCTCCTGCTGATGTCCGTGCTCACGCTCACGCCGCTGACCCAGCGGATCTGGGGCATCGCGGTGTATGCTGCGATCACGACGCTGTCGCCGACGGTCGCCGAGAGCATTGCGGGCTGGTTCACGGAATATCTCTCCTGGAAGGTGATATTCTGGCAGAACGCGCTCGTCGCGCCGGTAGCGATATTCCTCGTGCTGGTAGGATTGCCGCTGACACCGGTGCAGCTCTCGGTCGCGCGCGGTACCGATTACTTCGCGCTCGTGTTCAGCATCGTCGGACTTGGCGCGCTGACGGCGGCGCTGACGCAAGGGCAGGTCTATGATTGGTTCGATTCCGGTGTGATCGACGGTCTGTTCGTTATCGCCGCGATCTGTCTCGCCGCTTTCGTCGTCAACGAGATGACATGCCCCGATCCGCTGATCGATCTGAGCCTGTTCCGGCAGATCAACTTCACGCTCGGCTTGTGCGTGTTGCTGGCGTTCAATTTCGCCCTGCTCGGCGCCTACTACGTGCTGCCGCAGTTCGCGATCGCGGTGAAGGGCTGGCGCGAGCTACAGATCGGCGAAGTGCTGATCTGGCTCGCGCTCCCGCAGATCCTGCTGACGCCGCTTTCGTGTTTTCTGACGCGCTATATCGATGCGCGCATCCTGCTCGCCTGCGGACTGTTCACGTTCGCAATCGGCGCATATCTGTCGACGTATATCCAGAGCGATTGGGCCATCTACGATCTCCTGCCCAGCCAACTCGTGCAGTCCTGCGCCTTCCCCTTCATCATGCCGCCGCTGGTTACCATCACGACCTCGACGCTCACCCCGGCGGCCGCAAGGTCGGGCAGCGCGCTGTTCAACATCGTCCGCACACTCGCAGGCACGTTCGGCGCCGCGATCGCGGGCGCCGTCATTACTGTGCGCGAGCGCGTGCATTCCGCGCTGATCCTGCTGAATGTGCATCCCGGCGACGTCACGGCCGCGACCGCCGGGTCGATCGCCGGGCGCGCGTCGTCACAAGCCTACGTCATGGCGTACGCGGACACATTCGGCATGCTCGGACTGATCGCCCTCGCGTGCTTGGTGCTCGTGCCGTTCTTGCGACCGACGGCGATCGCCCGCCCGTTGCCGCGCGCCGCGACCGTCCCCGCCGAGTATGTAAGGTAGGCCAAAGTCCCCCATCCGCCGTTACGCGGAGACGAACCGCGCGAGCCGGACTGCCGTATGTCCCCGGCTCGGCCGCGGGCTCGGCATCACCAGCAAACAGTCGTCGTGGGGCGTGCGGATCTCGGCGTTGCCGTCCATCGCGATCAGCGTATTGCGCTGGGCGATCACGTCGCCGCCGCGGAACGGGCGCACGAACGCGAAGCTCGAGGTGTTCGCCGTCACCGGCACAGTGACTTCCGCATAGCGGACTTCTCCGGCCCCAGGCAGAGGCGGCGGAAGCGGCCCGTCGGCCGTGACCATCTTGAGATGACGGAGAAATCCGCCGACTGCGGCCAGCATCGTCTCGACGGTCGCCGCCTCCCAGTGCTGCCCGGCTTCGACGAGCACCGCCGTCTGCGGCGCCCCAGGATCCGCGAACCGGCCGTAGTCGATCAGACGCCGCCCGCTGACATGACCGCTGTCGGCGACCACCAGCGGCGGCGTGCCGATCCCAGTCGCGAGCGCCCGCCCCTTCGCGGTCTCCCCGCTGAGGAGCAGCGGATCGGACGGCCAGAGCATCGAATGCAGGTCGAGCAGCACGTCCACCGTCTCGATGAACGGCTGCATCTCGCGGGCGCGCTCGAGCTCGTGCGAGGTTCGTGGGCCGGCGAGCACGGCGGGATCCCAGAGCCGGTTGAGGTCCTCGTCGATGAACCGGCTCGCCGTGGGCTGCTCGGGATCGAACCGTTCGAATGCTCCGAGATTGGCGAAACCGAAGCTGAGCCGCCCCCGCAGCGGCCGGAGCCGGTCGCGCAACAGCCGATCGAGCACGACAGCGCCTGCGATCTCGTTGCCGTGCGTCAGTGCGATCAGCGCGACGTGCGGGCCGGGCGCCGCGGCCGCATAGCTCGTAACGCCGTGCACCCCGGTGTTTCCGCGGAGCCAAGGCGCGATATCGGGCGTCGCGATCTGCACGTCGAAACGCGGGAGCGGCGGCTGTGCCAGGGTGTGTACTTCCATGCTCACATCACGGCGCAAGACGATCCGCAACGCGGCGCACGAACGCGTCGCAGGCTGCGAGTTGATCCTCGGCGATCCACTCGTCCGGCTGATGCGCCTGTGCGATCGCGCCAGGGCCGCACACGATCGTTGCGATCCCGGCCTCCTGATAGAGCCCGCCTTCGGTGCCGTAGCTCACGCGCCCGGTTGTGTTGGCGCCGGTAATGCCGCGCACGAGCCCGACCAGGGCGTGGTCCGCGTCAAGCGACATCGGAGGACACCATTCGGTTGCCTCGAACGTGAAGCCCGTCGCGGGATCGACCCGATGCATCTCGGGCTCGATGTTGCGTGCGACCTCGCGGCGCAGCGCGTCGAGTTCGGTGAGCGGATCGTCTCCCGGCACCGTGCGCCACTCCATCACGAACTCGGCGTGCTCCGGGATCATGTTCAGGATCGTGCCGCCGGAAAAGGTGCCGACGTGAACTGTTGTGTACGGAGGATCAAATCCCTCGACGAACGGTCCTTCGGTCACGCGTCTCCGGCCCTCCCGCGCAACGATCGCAATCGCTTCCGCTCCCGCGTGCACCGCGTTCACCCCGCGGGCCGGCTGGCTCGAGTGACCTCCGCGCCCCTGCACGCGCGCGCGGACGGCGAGGCGTCCTTTGTGCGCGAGAACAGGCTGCATCAAGGAGGGCTCGCCGACGATGCACATTTCCGGGCGAAGGCCGCTCTCGCCGAGATCAGCGATCATGCGGCGCGCGCCCTCCATCGTCGTTTCCTCGTCGTAAGTGATGAACAGGTGCAGCGGCCTGGACAATCCGCGCGCGAGGACATCCGGCACCGCGGCGAGGCAGGCGGCGACGAAACCTTTCATGTCCGTCGTACCCCGCCCGTACGCGCGCACGCCGTCGCGGCGAAGCGCGAACGGGTCGGAGCTCCAGGTCTGTCCGTCCACCGGGACCGTATCGACGTGCCCGCTCAGTGCGATGCCGCCATCGGATTGTGGGCCGATCACCGCATGGATGTTGGCCTTCGCGCCGTCGGGGCTGAACGTCACTCGGTAGAAAACCCCGTGCGCGTCGAGCCAGCTGCGCACGAACTCGATCAGGGCAAGGTTCGAATTGCGACTGACCGTGTCGAATGCGACCAGCCGTGCGAGCATCTCCAGGGTCGAGAGCCGTGGTGCGGTCGCGATCGTGATCATGGACTCGCACTCTATATGGGCCCGTCCGGGCGGCCAAACGGGGCCGCCCGTCGTCTGATCCGGCTACCGCGGCGCTGTTGTCAGGCCGCCTTCGCCTTGGCCGCCTTCTGATTGATGTCGCTGTTCGCAATCTCGTTCAGCAGCTGGTCGGTGCGCTTTTCCTCATCGAGCGTCTGCTGAAGCAGCTGCACGGGATCATTTTGGCCGGCCGCCTTCGCCCACGCGATCAACGCGCCGTAGCGGGCCATCTCGTAGTGCTCGACCGCCTGGGCACAGGCGACCAACCCGGCATCGCGGACCGGTCCTTGCTCGAACTCGTTGACGACATCCTCACCCTCTTCGATCAACCCCTGGATGGCCTCGCAGGTAGTGCCGCGGGCGCGCTTGCCGAGCTGCTCGAAAACCTGTTGGAGTCGATCGACCTGTCCCTGCGTCTCGTCACGGTGCTGGGTGAAGGCCTGCTTCAGCTTGGGGCTTTCCGCGGCCTTTGCCATTTTGGGCAATGCCTTGAGGATTTGCCGCTCGGCGTAATAGACGTCCTGCAGAAAGTGCAGGAACAGATCGTTCATGGTCGACATTCGCGTCTCCTTGGCGTGCTGATTGGTGGGGGAGCGCGAGCCGCCGCATGCTCACGCCGCAATCGTTCCGCGCTCCCCGCACTCAACCGGCGAGCGCGCTCGAAGTTCGTCCGTCCGGTAAGGAGATCTTGCGCACCTTATTCGTGATGATTATCATGATTGGATGCGTGTTTCCCAAAAGACCCTCGAAGAGCATCGCGGCGCCATTCTCGCTGCTGCCGGTGCCTTGTTCCGCCAGCGCGGGATCGAGGGCGTCAGCATCGCCGACGTCACCCGCGCTGCGGGCCTGACGCACGGCGCCTTCTACGGGCACTACGCCAGCAAATCGGCGCTGGCCGCCGCGAGCACGGCAGAGGCGTTGCAGCGCAGCGCGGACACGTGGCGGCGGCGCGCACAGCGCGTGCGGTCGTCCGGCGGCGACGCCGTTGCCGCGCTCATCGACAGCTATCTGACCGAGCGGCACCGCGACATGCCGGAGAGCGGGTGCGCCCTCGCCGCACTCGGCCCCGAGCTCGTCCGCGCCGCGCCGGAGCTACGGGTCGCGCTCGAGCACGGGGTCGCGGCGCTGACCGGGGTTTTGGCCGAGGAGATCGCGCTCCGCGATCCGGCGCTCGACCCCGCGGAATGCGATCGGCGGGCGCTTGCCGCGCTCGCCGCGATGTCCGGCGGGCTCACGCTCGCCCGGGCGATCTCCGATCCGGACCGTTCCCGCGACGCCCTGCACGCCGCGGCCGCCGCCGCACGAGCCGCGGCCGGACGCTGACCCCGAAAGGACCCGAGCTCATGCTGGCCCACCTGCTCGCGCCGGCGCTGGCGCGCCGCGGCGTCCATTACGGCTGGGCGATGGCCGCGCTCACCTTCCTGACATCGCTGTCGACGGCGGCCGTGATGGGCATGCCCGGTGTGCTGATGCTGCCGCTGCATGCGGAGTTCGGCTGGGATATCGCCGACATCTCCGCCGTGATGGCGCTGCGGCTGATGCTGTTCGGGCTGATGGGTCCGTTCGCCGCGGCGATCATGCTGCGCTATGGGGTCCGCGCGACGGTCGTCGCCGCCGTCACGCTGGTCGCCTCGGCGCTGTTGCTGGCGACCGGCATGACGTCGGAGTTGCAGCTCTGGGCGACCTGGGGCGTGATGAGCGGGTTAGGCGCTGGCTTGGTGGCGCTCGTGCTCGGCGCGACCGTGGCGTCACGCTGGTTCGTCGCGCGCCGCGGCTTGGTGCTCGGGGTGATCGCAGCGGCCAGCGCCACCGGGCAGCTGGCGTTTCTGCCGCTCGCGCAATGGCTCAGCGACCATTATGGCTGGCGGGTGGCGCTCTTACCGGTGTGCGCGGCCTGCGTGGTCGCGGGCACGCTGATGCTGTTGCTGGGCGCGGACTACCCCGGGCAGCTCGGGCTGCCAGCCTTCGGCGAGACGAAGGAAACTCTGCCGCCGCCGCGCCGCGGCGGCGCCGCGCTGGCGGCGCTGCGGACCCTTGCGGAGGTGTCCGGCAACCGGGTGTTCTGGGTGCTGTTCGGCACATTCTTCATCTGCGGCCTGTCGACCAACGGACTGGTGCAGGTGCACCTGATTCCGCTCTGCGCGGATTTCGGCATTCCCGGCGTGCAGGCGGCTGGGCTGCTGGCAATGATGGGCGTCCTCGACATCTTCGGCACGATCGGGTCGGGTTACCTCTCCGACCGCTTCGACAGCCGAAAGCTGCTGTTCTGGTATTACGGCCTGCGGGGCCTGTCGCTCGTGTTCCTGCCGTTCTCGAACTTCACTGTGGCGGGGCTGAGCGTGTTCACCGTCTTCTACGGCCTCGACTGGATCGCCACGATCCCGCCCACGGTGAAGCTGGCGACCCAGCATTTCGGCCGCGATCGCGGCCCGCTCGTGTTCGGCTGGATCTTCACGGCCCATCAGCTCGGCGCGGCGGTGGCGGCTTTCGGCGGCGGGGTGGCGCGCGACATGCTGGGTAGCTATCTGCCGGCGTTCTTCGTCGCCGGCGCCGCCTGCGTCCTGGCCGCCCTGGCAGCGATGTCGATCCGCCGGCCGGTTGCCGTCGCGGTCGCGCCTGTCGCCGCATAGGGTTGGCTGGCCGCCGGATCCGGCCGCCAGCCAACCCTTCAGGCGGCGCGGCGGTGACCGGCGGCGCTGGGATCGGCCATCACCGGGACCTTTGCCCGGATCAGCTTCTCGATGTCGCGCAGGAATGGCCGCTCGCTGCCGTCGCACAGGCTGATCGCAACCCCCGCCCGTCCCGCTCGGGCCGTGCGGCCGATGCGGTGGACGTAGCTCTCCGGCACGTTCGGCAGGTCGAAGTTGATGACATGGGATACGCCTTCGACGTCGATGCCGCGCGCCGCGATGTCGGTCGCCACCAGGACGCGAACGGCGCCGTTGCGGAAGGCGGCCAGCGCCCGCTCGCGCTGCGGCTGGGACTTGTTGCCGTGGATCGCCGCGGCGTCGAGCCCTGCCTCGGCAAGCTGCTTCACCACCCGGTCGGCGCCGTGCTTGGTGCGGGTGAAGACCAGCGTCTGGCCGTTCGCCTGCCCATGCAGCAGGTCGGCGAGCGCGTAACGCTTGCGCGGCGCGTCGACGAACAGGACATGTTGCTCGACCCGCTCGACGGTGGTGGCGACCGGCGCCACCGCGACCTGCGCGGGGTTCTTCAGCATGGCACCCGCGAGCGCGCCGATCTCCTTCGGCATGGTGGCCGAGAAGAACATCGTCTGCCGACGCGACGGGAGTGCGGCGACGATGCGCCGGATCGGCACGATGAAGCCGAGGTCGAGCATGTGGTCGGCCTCGTCGAGCACCAGCACCTCGACCGCGTCGAACCGCACGGCGCGGTCCTGCATGTGGTCGATCAATCGGCCAGGGGTCGCGACGAGCACGTCGACGCCACGCTCGACCGCGCGGACCTGGCGCTGCTTCGGCACCCCGCCGAACATCAGCGCGACTCGCAGGCCGGTGTTACGGCCATAGGCGCGGAAGCTGTCTGCGATCTGGCTGGCGAGTTCGCGCGTCGGGGAGAGGATCAGCGCCCGGCACATGCCGCGGGCGAGCGGCTGCCGATTGGCGGCGAGGCGCTGAAGGATAGGGAGCGCGAAGGCGGCGGTCTTGCCGGTGCCGGTCTGCGCGATGCCGAGCACGTCGGCCCCGGCGAGTGCGGGCGGGATGGCCTGGATCTGGATGGGGGTCGGATCGGTATAGCCTTCGGCCGTGAGCGCGCGGAGGAGCGTCGGATCGAGGCCGAGGTCGGAGAAGCTTGTCATGAAGCGGGACTACTTTCAGCAGGTCGCGCACGACCCCGAGCGCCTGTCAGGCGCATGGACGTGCGTCAGCGCGGTCGACAGGACCGCAAACCGGCGCAGATCAAGTCTGGAGAAGGGCTACCTTGCAGCGTTGCGCCCGAACTCGCTCGGCTTGAGCCAAGTATCGGTGTGATCGGGCCGGCAGCGCACAAAACCAATATCGAGGCGCGCCAGCGGTGTATGGCTACGCTGGCCGGCACAGTCAAGGATAACGTCGGCAGGTCAGGGCTGCTGCCCAATTGATAGGAGACCGGCCGCGGCCTCGAGCTGCGAATGGTCCGGGTACGAAACTTCACCGGCGTCCCCGCGGCGGAACGTGGATTCGCGAGAGCGCCAGATGGCGCAAGGGGCCCGTTGGATCGCGTGGTCGGCAAACGTCCACTTGACACCGATTTCCTGCTGTGTAAACGGATTTATTCCTTGCCCAAAGCACCACTACGCGCATATAAGCCCGGGATGGACACACCCGCGCCGCTCCCCCTCGCCGAACGCTTCATCAGGATCATGCACGGCGTGTCGCTCGCGGTCGGCAACCGGCATCGGCCGCA
>DATAPS010000496.1:0-6508 GCA_036265085.1 Acetobacteraceae bacterium
CCGTCGCGGCCCGGGCGAAGGCGGCGGCGCGCGAGGCCGACCGGCTCGTCGCCGAGCGCGTCACCGCTGCCGCGGCATTGCGCGGGGCGGAGAGCGTCACGGCCGCCGCGGCGGCACGCGTCGCGGAACTGGCGGCGCGGCAACGGGAGGTGGATGCGGCGCTGGAGGTGCGCGCGCGCGCCTTCGCGCCGATGCTGCCGGTGATCGAGCGGCTGTCGCTCTATCCGGCGGAGACTCTCCTCGCCGTTCCTGGACCGCCGGAACAGACCTTGCGCGGCGTCTTTGTGCTCGCGGGGTTGTCGCGCGAGCTCGAGGCGGAAGCGGCGGCGCTGCGGGTGGAGCGGGTGGAGGCGGGGCGGTTGCGCGCGCAGGTGGCGGCGGAACTGCCGAAGCTGGCCGCCGCGGAAGCCGAGCAGGCGCGGCAGGCGGCGGCGCTCGACCAGCAGATCGCCGCGGCGCAGTCCGCGCGGACCGCCGCCGAGGGCGAGGCCGCGGCGGCGGCGCGGAAGGCCGCCGAGGAGGCGGCGCGGGCAGAGACGCTGCGCGCGGCGGTCGTGAAGCTCGACGCGGACCGGCAGCGCAAGACACGTGAGGCGCTCGCCCGTCCGCCGGAGGCCGCCGAGGGCCGGCTGACCGCGCCCGTCGCCGGCGCGGTCGTGCATGGCTTCGGCGAGGACTCCGATGCCGGACCGTCCAACGGCATTTCCTATCAGGTTGCGCCCGCGGCCCACGTGGTCTCGCCCTGCGCCGGGCGCGTCGTGTTTTCCGGGCCGTTCCGCAGCTACGGGCAACTGCTGATCGTCGATTGCGGCGGCGGCTTTCACGTGGTGCTCGCCGGGCTGCAACGGCTCGACGCGTCCGTGGGTCAGTCGGTGCGCCAGGGCGAGCCGGTCGGCGTCATGCCGGGCTGGGACCCCAGCGGTGGTCAGCGCCGCCCGACGCTCTATGTCGAGCTGCGGCAGCGCGGCGATCCGGTCAATCCGGCGCCGTTCCTGAGTGCGAAGAGCTAGTGAAATCGTGCGTGCAACCGCCATGAACCCAACCTACTCTAGTAGGGGCTGGCAGCGATGCGGCTCGTCACCGCATGGACACATGCTGGTAATGTCGCAAACGTGAGTATGTAGAACACCATGACGCGCCGGTGCGCAGAGGATGATTGAATGAAGCTACGTTCGGGGCTCCTGTTGGGCGTCGCGTTTGCGGCGGGCGTGACGGCCGGCCCATTCGCGGTCAAGGTATCGCACGACCTCGGTTATTCGCTGCTTCCTACTGCACTCGCGCAGGACGGTAGCAACGCCGAAACGTACAAGCTGCTGACGTTGTTCGGGGATGTATTCGACCGCGTCCGCGCCGAATATGTCGAGCCGGTCAGCGATCGCGACCTCGTCGAGAACGCGATCAACGGCATGCTCACCGGCCTCGACCCGCATTCCGCCTACATGAACGCGAAGAGTTTCCGCGACATGCAGGTGCAGACGCGTGGCGAGTTCGGCGGGCTCGGGATCGAGGTCTCGCAGGAGAACGGCTTTATCAAGGTCATCAGCCCGATCGACGACACGCCGGCGAGCCGTGCGGGCGTGAAGGCGGGCGACCTGATTCTCGCGCTCGACGGCAAGACCGTGCAGGGGCTGACGCTGAACGACGCGGTCGACCGGATGCGCGGGCCGACGGGCAGCAAGATCCGCCTCACCATCAAGCGCGCGGGCGTCGATCAGCCGATCGACCTGAGCATGGCGCGCGAGGTGATCAAGATCCAGGTGGTGAAGAGCCATCTCGAGGGCGACATCGGCTATATCCGACTCACGCAGTTCAACGAACAGACGGATAGCGGCCTGCGCAAGGCTTACCAGCAGCTCAAGCAGCAAGCCGGCGGCCGTCTGCGCGGCATCGTGCTCGACCTGCGCAACAACCCGGGCGGACTGCTCGATCAGGCGGTCGACGTCTGCGACGACTTCATCCCGCAGGGCGAGGTCGTCTCTACCCGTGCCCGGCATCCCGAAGACAGCCAGCGCTGGAACGCCAAGAACGAGGACTTCACCAACGGCCTGCCGATGGTGGTCTTGATTAACGGCGGCTCGGCCTCGGCGAGCGAGATCGTCGCGGGAGCGCTCCAGGATCATCAGCGTGCGATCATTCTCGGCACGCGCAGCTTCGGGAAAGGCTCTGTCCAGACCGTGATCCCGCTGCCCGGCAACGGCGCGATGCGGCTGACGACGGCGCGCTACTACACGCCGTCCGGGCGCTCGATCCAGGGGCTCGGCATCACGCCGGATATCGAGGTGCGCTCGAGCCGGACGGAGGTGCCAAGCTTCGGCGCGGACCGCGAGTCCGACCTGAACCACGTGCTGAGCAACACCGGGGGAACGCCGCAGGCATCCGCGCCGCCGCGCGCCGACTTGCCGGCGATGGCCAAGGACATCCAGAAGCTGCCGCCCGAGGGTTTTCCGACCTTCGATCCAACCAAGCCGGACACCGACTATCAGCTGCAGCAGGCGTTGAAGGTGGTGCAGGCGATGCCGCCGGTGACCACGCGCGCCTCTCGCCTCTGAACGATGCGGCAGGGACGGCGGCGCCGTCCCTGTCCGTCAGGAGTTGCGCGGATCTGGCCGCGCGTCCCGCCGCGTCGTAACGTCGGAGAATGGCCAGGACGCCGAAGAGGGTGACGCGTGCGGACGACAGCGGAGCGGCACGACTGCCGCTTGCCTGGCGCCTGCTGATCGGCTTCTGGATGCTGATCGTGCTGGCTGGGGCCGGCGGCGCTGCGGTGCTCGCCTATCTCGGCCCGCTTCCCGCGCCGCCGCCGAGACCCGCGGCTCCGGTGGCGCAGGCAGCTCCTTCTCCTGCTCCGCCGCCGCAACCCCCCGCGCCGGCGACAGCAGTGGTCCAGACGCCCTCGGCCCCGCAGCGTCCGGCCGGGACGCCGATCGCAGCGCCCGATCCCGCTTTGCTCGACGCGTCGGCTGCGTACCCTACGGCCAAGCTGCCGCGCATCGGTGCCGACGGCCGGACGCCGATGCAGACCTATGCGGCGGGTTATGACCCCGCGGACATGCGCCCGAAGATCGGCATACTGCTCGCCGGCATCGGACAGTCGAGCAGCGGCAGCGACGACGCGCTCCGCTCGCTGCCGCCCGAAGTGTCTTTCGCGGTCTCCCCCTACACGCCATCGCCCGATAACCTGCTCGGCGACATCCGGGCCAAGGGGCACGAGTTCCTGATCTCGATCCCGATGGAGCCGCAGGGCTACCCGACGAACGACGAGGGTGCGCAGTCGCTGCTGATCGGGGCGACGGCCCAGCAGAATGCGCGCCGCCTCGACTGGGCGCTGTCGCGGATCCAGGGCTACGCCGGCGCGACCAATGCACTGGACGGGATGCGCGGCGAGCGGTTCACCGCGTCGACGACGCAGTTCCGTCCGTTACTCGAACAGCTCGCGTCGCGCGGCGTGTTGTTCGTCGACGCTTCGCCCGAGACCGATCAGGTGCCGTTCTCGAGCGTCCCACGCCTGACCGCCCGGCGCATCGACATCACGGTCGACGCCCCCGCCGTCCGCTCCGAGATCGACTGGAAGCTGGCACAGCTTGAGGGACTGGCGCGCGACCGGGGTGCGGCGATCGGTCTCGCGCTGCTCCCGCGCCCGGTGACCGTCGCAGTGCTCGCGCAATGGTCCGCGACGCTCAAAGCGCGTGGCCTCGCGCTTGCGCCGATCAGCGCGATCGTACGCATGCCTGAGGCGGCGCAGCCACGCGTGGTCAACACCAACGTCAGCCGATGAGAACCATCGATCCGCGGCGGCTCGCATATCGCCCGAACGTCGGTGCGGCCCTGTTCAATGCCGACGGGCTCGTGTTCGTCGCGCGACGCGCCGACCTGCCGAACGCGGAAGGCAGGGCCGGCGGCTGGCAGTTGCCACAGGGCGGGATCGATCCGGACGAGGATCCGCGCGTCGCGGTGTTCCGCGAGCTCAAGGAGGAGATCGGCACAGACCGCGCCGAGCTGATCGGCGAACATCCGGAATGGCTAACCTACGATCTGCCGGCGGAACTGATCGGGCGCGCCCTGCACGGACGCTATCGCGGGCAATGTCAGAAATGGTTTGCGCTGCGCTTCCTCGGCACCGATTCCGACATCCGCCTCGACCTCGACCCGCATCCCGAGTTCGATGCTTGGCGCTGGGCGGAGCTCGCCGAGCTGCCGGCGTTGGCGGTCGCGTTCAAGCGGCCGATCTACGAGGCGCTCGCCGTATCCTTCGCGCCGTTCGCGCGCCGCTGACGGAGTTTTCGATGCGCCGGATCGCCGCCGTCGCCTTGCTGTTGCTCGTGACACCCACGCTCGCGGCCGACGGTCCGACGCGCATCGGAGGGGTGGACACCACGTTTCGCCTGGTCGGCCGCAACGACCGCGTCGTCGTCGACCGTTACGACGATCCCCGCGTCGATGGCGTGAGCTGCTACGTCTCGCGCGCGGAGACCGGGGGCGTCAAAGGATCGCTCGGCCTGGCCACCGATCCGAACCGCTTCTCGATCGCCTGCCGCGCCACCGGCCCGGTGGCGATCAAGGGGAAACTCCCGGACAACGAAGTAGTGTTCGGCGAACGGATGAGCGCGTTCTTCAAGGAGGTCCGCGTCTCGCGACTCTACGACAAGGAGAAGAACGTGCTCGTCTACCTTGTCTGGTCGACGATCAGCGTTGGCACCGGCGGCAGCGCTTTCAACAGTGTGACGGCTGTGCCGATCGAAGCGAAGGCTCCCCAGTAGGTCCGGGCGAGGGACATGCCGGGCGGGGACGGAGATCGCTGCCTCTCCAGCCACGCGCGCGAGACGCATACCGGCGTCGCCGACTGGTTCCCTGCCCGTCTCGGCAGCGCCTGAGCGCCGCGCCGCCTGAAATCCGCCAGCTCCGTCGCGCTTGAAGCCGCGCCGAATTTGGCGTCATTGACGTGTCATGCACGCGCGCGCCGCTTCGGGTGCGACGGTCGCGAGGAGCGGCGGCGATGACCGGGAATGCAGATGAGATCTGGGCTTTCGTCGACGCCAAGAGCGATGTCTTCGCTGCGCTCGCCGACCGCATTTGGGACATGCCGGAGACGAATTACCGTGAGTTTCGCTCTGCCGCCGCGCATGAGGCGACGCTGCGTGGGGAATCGTTCCGGACCACCGTAGGCATTGCCGGGCTGCCGACCGCGGTGATGGGGGAGGCGGGCGAGGACGGGCCCGTCGTTGCCATCCTCGGCGAATACGACGCGCTGCCCGGCCTCAGCCAGGAGGCGGGCGTCGCCGAGGAGCGCGAGGTGCCGGGCGAGTACAACGGCCACGGCTGCGGCCACAACCTGCTCGGCTCGGGAGCGATGCTCGCCGCAACCGCAGTGAAGGACTACCTCGCCGCCCGCGGGCTGAAAGGGCGGGTCCGCTACTACGGCTGCCCTGCCGAGGAGGGCGGATCGGCGAAGGGCTTCATGGTCCGCGCCGGCTGCTTCGCTGATGTCGACATCGCGATCTCCTGGCATCCCGCGCCGTTCGCGGGGGTCAACAACCCGATCTCGCTGGCGTGCAACGAAATCGACTTCCGCTTCAGCGGCCGTGCGGCCCACGCGGCAGCCGCGCCGCATCTGGGCCGCAGCGCGCTTGATGCGGTCGCGTTGATGAACGTCGGCGTCAACTACATGCGCGAGCACATGCCCGGCACCGCGCGCATTCATTACGCCTACACCGATGCCGGCGGGGTGGCGCCGAACGTGGTGCAGGCGAGCTCCGCGGTGCGCTACCTGATCCGCGCCCGTGACCTGATCGAGTTGCACGGGCTGATCGTGCGCGTCCGCAAGATCGCCGACGGGGCGGCGCTGATGACGGAGACAACTGTCGCGACGCAGGTGATCAGCGGCGACGCCGACTTGGTCGGCAACACGCCGCTCGAACAGGCGATGCACTGGCAGCTCGAGCGTCTGGGACCGCCGCAGTTCGACGAAGCCGACCGCACTTTCGCCGCCGCGATTCAGGCGACGCTGCGCGAGAACGACATCGCCACCGCCTTCGCCCGCTTCGGCCTGCAACCGCGTGCGGGCGTGCCGCTGTGCGACCTCGTATTTCCGCCGAATTCCGGCGATGGGACACTGGTCGGGTCCACCGATGTCGGGACGGTCAGCTGGGTGGTGCCGACCGTACAGATGCGCGGCGCCACTTACGCGATCGGCACGCCCGGCCATTCGTGGCAACTGGTTGCCCAGGGCAAGACCCCGGCGGCGCATAAGGGCATGACACATGCCGCCAAGGTGATGGCGGCGACAGCCATGGACGTGCTGCTGGACCCGGACCTGCTGGCGCGCGCCAAGGCGGACCACGCGGCGCGGCGGCGCGGGCGCCCGTTCGTCAACCCGATCCCCGACGACGTGCAGCCCAACCTGCCGCAACCGCGCACTCTGTCGACGAAGTGTTTCACGGACGTTGGATGACGGGGAACTGGCGCGCTCGAGAGGATTCGAACCCCTAACCCCCAGATCCGTAGTCTAGTG
>DATAPS010000497.1:0-13828 GCA_036265085.1 Acetobacteraceae bacterium
CCATTGGGCGGCCGGCCGGCCCCGTGCGGTCACTGAGCGGAGCTGGGCCAACTGTCTCTGCTTCGGCGTCTATGCCCCGGACGGCACGCAGGTCGGTTTCGCCCGGCTGCTCACCGACTATGCCCTGCGCGCCCATCTCGCCGACGTCTTCATCCACCCCGACGCACGGGACCGCGGCCTCGGCAGAGCCTTGATCGAGACGATCCTGGCGCATCCCGCGCTCGCGACGGTGCAGGCCTGGACGCTGACCACCCGCGATGCGCACGATCTCTACACGCCGTACGGGTTTCGTTCGGCCGAGCCGGACCGCGAATGGATGACGCTGAATCGCGCGAAGCGGGAGTAGAGGGGATCAGGCATGGCAGGGAAAATCGACATCGCGAAACTCGAGCCGGTGGTGGGAACAACGTATCCGCCGCCATTCGATACGCCTTGCCTGGCGCGTGAACGCAAGCGGCTTGGCGATGCGGCGGGACTAACGCAGTTCGGCGTGAATCTGTTGCGGCTGCCGCCGGGCGCGTGGTCGAGCCAGCGGCACTGGGAGACGAAATCCGACGAGTTCGTCTATGTGCTGTCGGGCGAAGTCACGCTGGTGACGGACTCGGGCAAGGAAGTGCTCGGTCCCGGGGACGCGGCAGGTTTCAAGGCGGGAGACCCCGACGGTCATTGCCTGCAGAACCACGGCAACTCGGACGCGCTGGTGCTCGAGATCGGCACCCGGATCGAGGACAACGACGCGTATTACTCGGATATCGACATGATGACGCTCGGCCGCGGTTATGCGCACCGCGACGGCACCCCCTATCCCAGCGCCGGGCGGCGTTCGGCCCCGCAACGTGCAGGCCGCTCGTTATCGACTTCATTACTTTCCGGAGTCAGGCAACAGCTACAAGCTCGCACTGATGCTCACGCTGTGCGGACAGACATTCGAGCCGGTCTGGACCGATTTCGGCGGCGGCGCGACACGGACGGCGGAGTGGCGACGTTCGGTCAACGCGATGGGCGAGATCCCCGTTCTGGAGGAGGACGGCGTGCGGCTGAGGCAGACGGCGCCGGTCCTGTTGCAGCTCGCCGAGCCTGGGCATATTGAAGCAGCGGGTCACCGATCGTTCCTTCGTCGTGGGCGACCGCGCGACGATCGCGGACCTGTCGATGTGCGCCTATCTTTCGTTTCCGCCGGACGAAGCGGGCTACGATTTCCCGGCGAGCCATCCACAGATCGACGCATGGCTGCGACGCATCGCGGGGCTGCCGGGCTGGCGCGCACCCTCAGCGCTGGTGGCGGTGGCGATCGAGGAAGGCCCGGGCCGCTGCAACAGTGGCGGCCGGCTGCTCCTCCATCAGCCAATGCCCCGCGGCGGCGACCACCAACTCCTGCACGTCCGTCGCGGCGGCACGCATGACCACGGCCATCGTCGGCCCGAAGGACTTCTCGCCGCCCACCGCCAACACGGGCATGGTCAGCTTGCCCCGGCCGACAAACTCCTTGTTGTCGATGGCATCCTGGTCGAAGGCGGCGAATTGGCTGAAGCCCGCGTGCATGGCGCCGGGAAGCGCATACAGCTTGGCATAGTGCGCACGCGAAGCCTCGCCGAACGACCTTGGATCGGCGGAAAACTCGTTCCAGAACCGGTCGAGATAGATGCGTTCGCGCCCGGCGACCAGCCGCTCCATGTCGGGTCCGCCGAAACGGAAATGCCACAGCAGCGGGCTCTTGAGCACCTCCTCCCATGGCCCGATCCCCGGCAAAGGCGCGTCCATGGCGATGAAGCTGGCGACCCGGGTCGGGTATTGAGCCGCGAAGGCGTAGCCGACCATGTTGCCGATGTCGTGGGTGATGAGGTCGGCTCGTTCGGTCCCAAGCGCGTCGAGCAATCCGGCGATATCCCGGCCCTGCGTCTTCTTGTCGTAGCCGCCGTCGGGGCGCGCGGAGAGCCCCATCCCGCGCAGGTCGGGCACGACAACGGTGCGGTCGGCGACGAGATCGGCTGCGAGGGGCGCCCACATATCGCCGGTCTCGCCATAGCCATGGAGCAGGACGGCCGCCGGTCCCTGGCCACCGATCCGCACATGGAGCGTCGTGCCGTTGGTCGGAACGCGATCGATCCGGAACGATGTTGGAAACGGCTGCATATCCGTCGCGGCTGGCATAGGCGTCCTCCTATGAGGCCGGAACGAGCTGCCCGGCCTCGGTTCGGCTCTCGCGGCTTTGAGCGTTGTCGGGTTCTGTCGCGCACGCAGCTAGACGCCATCTCCATCCACGATACACGGGAAGACGGCAACCGCAGCAGGTCTCGCGCGTCCACGCCGGTCGGCGGGAATATCCTGCAAGCAGTCTCCGCGATTGCACGCAACCGTGTTATCGTTTCGTCGACGGGGCGAGCGGGAGCCCCAACGCAATCCATGGCCGCTCCGCGACGTGGATCACCGGGACGAGCCCGGTGATGACGAGGGCTTGATCGTCGCGATGCGCTCGCGCCTACACCGCCGCCAGCCTCCCCGGATTGAGCACCTCGTCGAGCTGCGCCTCGGTCAGCGCCCCTGTCTCGCGCGCGAGGTCGCGCACCGTGCGCCCATCGGCGAGCGCCCGCTTCGCGAGCTCCGCTGCGCGCTCATAGCCGAGAATCGGCACCAGCGCGGTAACCGTCGAGACGCTGTTCTCGATGTGGCGGAGACATTCCTCGACCCGCGGCTCCAAGCCATCGATGCAGCGTTCGGTGAACGTGCCGACCGTGTTGGTGAGCAGCTGGATCGACGAGAGGATGTTGTGCGCGATCAGCGGCTCGAAGGCGTTGAGCTGCAGCTGGCCGCCTTCCGCGGCGAGCGTCACCGCGAGGTCGTTGCCGATCACCTGGAAGCAGACGAGGTTCATCGCCTCGGGGATCACCGGATTGACCTTCCCCGGCATGATCGACGAACCCGGCTGCATCGCTGGGATCGCGTATTCGCCGATGCCGCCGCGGGGGCCGGAGGACAGGAGCCGGATATCGCTCGCGATCTTCGACAGCTTGGTCGCGATCCGTTTGAGCACGGCCGAGAACATGACGAAGCCGCCCATGTCCCAGCTTGCCTCGACCAGGTTCTCCGACTGCACGAGCGGGAAGCCGGAGATCTTCGCCAACTCCGTGATAGCGAGCGGACCGTACGCCGGGTCGGCGTTGATCCCGGTGCCGATCGCGGTGCCCCCGAGATTGATCTCGCACAGCAGGCGCGATGCTTCCGCCAGCCGCTGGATGTCTTCCCTCACGGTCACCGCATAGGCGCCGAGCTCCTGGCCGACGGTCATCGGCACCGCGTCCTGCAGCTGGGTGCGGCCGAGCTTCACGATGGTCGCGGTCCCGGCTGCCTTGCGCTCGAACGCCGTGGCGAGCCGGTCGAGCGCCGTGGAGAGCGAACCGATGGAGAGCAGCACGGCGACGCGGACGGCAGTCGGGTAGGCGTCGTTGGTGGACTGCGACATGTTGACGTGGTCGTTCGCGTGCAGCGCATGCACGTCGCCGCGCGTCAGGCCCATCAGCTCGAGGCCGCGGTGGCTCAGCACCTCGTTCATGTTCATGTTGGTCGACGTGCCGGCGCCTCCCTGGAACACGTCGACCGGGAAGTGATCGTCGAGCTTGCCGTCGATCACCTCCTGCGCCGCGGCGATGATGGCATCGCGCTTGGCGGGATCGAGCTTGCCGAGTGCGGCATTGGCGCGCGCAGCCGCCTGCTTGACCATCGCGAGTGACTTCAGCAGCGGCTTGTGGTGCGAGATCGGGATGCCGGAGATCGGGAAGTTCGCGATCGCGCGCGCGGTCTGCGCGCCGTAATAGGCGGTGCCGGGGACGTTGACCTCGCCCAGGCTGTCATGTTCCCGGCGGATGCCGACGGCAGCGAAACCCTCGTTCATGGTCTTTTGCCTTTCTCGTTGCGGAGCGCGGCGGCGCCGGCCCTTGCTCGTCCGACATGATCGTGAGATGGGCTTGGAGGCGCGATCCCGTCCGGATTCCTGATATGTACACCGAACTCGTCGCGCCGGCGGCGGCGATCGTCGCGGCGCTTATCGCATTGCTCGCCTGCGTCCTGGTGCTGCGTCTCGCGGCACGGGTCGAGCGGCTGCGGGGAGTGGCGGAGCAGGCGCTCGCCGGCCAGCGGAGCGGGACCGAAACCGTGCGTGCGGCGCTGACCGCGACCGAGCGGGCGCTGACCGCGACCATCCAGGCCGGCAACACCGACGGGATGGGGCGGGCGCTGGAGGCGATCCAGTCCTCGACCCGGGCCGTGGGATTATCGACGGACCGGCTGAGGACCGAGATCGGGACGACACTCGGCGACCTGCGCACGGCGATCGAGGCGCGGCTGCGCGAAATGCGCGAGGGCAACGAGGCCAAGCTCGCCCAGATCCAGCAGACCGTGAACGAGCAGCTTCACGCCGCGGTCGAGAAGCAGATGGCCGCGAGCTTCACGCGCGTCGCCGATCAGTTCGCCGCGGTGCAGAAGGCGATGGGCGACGTGCAGGCGGTGACGGCGCAGATCGGCGACATCAAGCGCCTGTTCTCCAACGTCAAGACGCGCGGCGGCTGGGGCGAGACCCAGGTGCGGGCGCTGCTCGACGACGTGCTGCCGCCCGGCCGCTACGAGGCGAACTGGCGCCCGCGGGCGGACAGCGGCGACGCCGTCGAGTTCGCTGTGTTGATGCCGATGCGCGGGGCCGCGCCGCCACGGCTGCCGATCGATTCGAAGTTCCCGCTCGAGGATTACGAACGCCTGCTCGCCGCCGCAGAGGCGGGCGATGCGGAAGCGGAGCGTGCGGCGCGGCGCGGGCTGGAGCGCTGCATCCGCGAACAGGCAAAGCGGATCACGAAGTACATCGCGTCCCCGGCAACGGTCGATTTCGCCGTGATGTACCTGCCGTCGGACGGCCTTTACACCGAGGCGGCGCGCATTCCTGGACTGATCGACGAGATCGGGCGGTCGTGCCGCGTGCTCGTGCTCGGACCAAGCCTGTTTCCGGCGCTGCTGCATTCGATCGTGCTCGGGCACGTGACGCTCGATGTCGAGCGGCGGGCCGAGGAGGTCCGCGAGCTGCTCGGTGCGACGGTCACCGAGATGAAGAAGATGGACGAGGTGCTTGCGCGCGTGTCCCGGCAGGCGGGCACGATCGCAACGACGATCGAATCGGCCCGCACCCGAACGCGGCAGGTGACTCGCAAGCTACGCGGGATCGAGGCGCTCGACGCCGGGGCGGCAGAGCTGCTGCTGGGCACCGAACTCGACGAAGCGGAGCCGTCGCTCGAAGCGGAAGCGACATAGCGCAGCCGCTTGGAGCGGCGGGAATGCTTCGCTATGAGATCCGACATGCGTAATGCTGGGCGCACACGATCGCGCCGACAACATCGAACCGGGATGGCGGGTGCGTAGCGTCACTCTTCGGCAATGCGTTGTTCCGGCTGCGGCGCTGACGGATCTGCTCGCGCCGGCTGACGGGCGTCCGGCCTTGCACTGGCTGCTGCGGGAGGTTTCCCGATTCGGGGTTTCCGAGCTGGCGCCCGCCGGACGGCTCGAGGGGTCGGTCCGGACGGCGGTGGAGCGTGTCGCCGCGGAATTGCCCCGGCCGCTCGCGGTTGCCGAGCCCGGCCGCAGGTTCGACGAGCGGGTGCTGTGGTGCGGCGGGGACGCCGTGTTCGACGCGAACCTCGCGCCGCTGCTCGCCGCGGCCAGCGCCGACGGCGCCGGCGTGCTCGCGCGGCGCGGCGTCATCGAAGGCTTGGCGTGCGTGGCCGTGGCGGACCGGCGCGCGTTGGATGCCGCAGGCGAGATCAGGGGTGCGCCGGAGGCGACCGCGCTCGATGGCGCAAGAGCCCGTATGGCGGATCCCGTCGCGCGGGAGGCGATGCTGCGCCGGCTGCATCGGCCCGCGTTGCTGCTCGACCGGGACGGTACGATCAATGTCGACCAGGGGTATGTCGGAACGCGCGAGCGGTTCGCCTGGATCGACGCCGCACGCGCGGCGATCCGGCGTGCGACCGCGGCCGGTTGGCATGTGTTCCTCGTCACGAACCAGTCCGGAGTCGCCCGTGGCTTCTACGAGGAGGCCGCAGTTCATGCGCTGCATGCATGGCTCGCCGAGGAAGTGCGCCGCGACGGCGGGACGATCGATGATGTCCGCTATTGCCCGCACCATCCTGACGGCGTCGTCACGGCATACCGGCGAGCATCGGCGTGGCGCAAGCCTGCGCCGGGGATGATCCTCGATCTGATCCGCGCGTGGGAGCTGGACCCGGCGCGCTGTGTGATGGTCGGGGATCAGCCGACCGATATGGCCGCCGCCGCCGCGGCTGGCATCGAAGGGCATCTCTTCACTGGCGGCAATCTGGACGCTTTCGTCGCGCCGTTGCTGCGCACCCGGAGTGCATGGCATGGCGCGACGCTCGCGGCAGTCTGACGCGCCGGCGCGGGATGAGCCCCGGCACGCGGACCAATCCCGCGCGGATGTCGCCGAGTTGCCCAGGCAGGATCCGGTCATTCCGGTGAGCGGTTCGGTGGACGGCCTCGACGAGAACGGTCACTTGGTCGGGTGGGCGTGGCTGCGTACGGAGTCGCGGGTTCGCCGGCGCCTGCAAGTCCTTGCGGACGGCGTCGTGGTGGGGGAGACGGTCGCCGATCAACCGCGCCCGGATCTCGCGACGGCGAATGTCGGCGACGGCGCGCACAGCTTCTCGCACGCGATTCCGCCTCACCTCCAGCGGCCCGGGGAGTCCGTTCAATTCGCCATTCGCGATATCGAAACCGGCCAGCAGGTCGGCGGCGACCGCCTCGTGGAGTTCCCCCAGGCGACGGCGCCGGTGATCACTCCGGTGCTGCAGGGCAATCTCGACCACGTGACCAATGACGGTTGGGTCACCGGCTGGTGCTGGTACCCGATCGCTCCCGAACGGCACGTCGAGCTCGCGATCATCGCAAACGGCGCCGAGGTTGGCCGGACGCTCGCTGCGGAGATCCGCCCGGACCTGGAGCGGGCGGGGATCGGCGACGGCAGCTACGGGTTCAGCTTCGCGCTTCCCTGGGAGGTGCTGTCCCGCACCGGAGAGGTCACGATCTCGGTGCGGGATGTCCAATCGCAACAACAGGTCGGCCATGACGTGACGGCGCGGATCGGCGGGCTGCTGCAGTTCGAGGACCGCATCTATTCGCTCGAACGTCATGTGAAGATGCTGCGGACCGAGCTGGACGCCTTCACCCGCCAGGTGCAAGGCCACGACGAGGCGCGGGCGGCCCGCGAGCTGTTCCGCACCGTGGCGTCGTTTTTTGCGGAACTCGCGGACTCCCCGGCCTCCGGATTGGCGGGTGCCGGTCTGCGCGGAGCGGTCACGGCGTTCGGCGACGCCCATCCGGAGATCGCGCTCGCCATTCCGGCGCGGCCCGAGGCCACGATCCTGATCGGCGGCCGCGCCACGCCAACGTCGATGTATCGCTGCATCGCCGCACTTCAGGCCGCCGGCGCGGACACGATCGCCGACATCGTCGTGATGGACGATGGCAGCCATGGAGGCGCCGCGGCTCTGCTCCCGACCGTCGTGCGCAATCTGCGCTATCATCGTGTGCCGTCGCGCGGTTCGGCGTTTGCGAGCTACGCGGATGCGGCGCGGGACGCGCGCGGGGCGACAGTCGTTTGCTTCTCCGGCGACGTCGTCCCAGAGCCCCGCGCCGTGGAGCTGCTTGTCCAGACATTCGCGGAAGAGCTCGATGCGCAGATCATCGGCTGCCGGATCGCTCGCCCGGACGGCTCGGCCGAATATGTCGGAGATGCGTTCGATAGCGCGCTGCACCGCAAGCACGTCGGCCGCGACGAGGCGGCCGACGCGCCGGATTTCAGCTATCTTCGCCCGGTGGACGTGGTCGACGGACGCGCATTCGCCGTCCGGCGCGACGTGGCGATCGAGTGGCCGTCGATCTACACGACTGCCTCCTACGCGGCCGCGGACATGTGCATCGCCGCACGGGGCGCCGGACGGAGCGTGCTCTATCAGCCGGCCGCACGCGCCACGCTCGCCGCCGACGCGATCCCGCAGCCGCTCGTCGACGAAGCGGACCTCGAACGACTGCGCCTTCGCTGGCAAGCCGCGATGCCTCATCCGCACGCGTATGTGGGCCACGCGCTCGTGATCGACGGCCAGTTGCCGAGGCCGGATCACGATGCGGGATCGGTGCTCATCGTTGCGTTCATGGCGGTGCTGCGAAAACTAGGCTGGCACCTCACCTTCTGCCCGGCCGACGGCGCGTTCGATCCGGCCAGCGCGGCCGCGTTGGAGCGGCGCGGGATCGCGCTGGCGCGGCCGCCTCGCTACGGCTCGATCACCGCATTCCTGAACGCGAACGCCGATAAGATCGACCTGGTGATCGCGTGCCGGCACATGCATGCCGGGATGCTGGTGACGCGGATCCGAGAACTGGCACCGCGCGCCAAGTTTGTGTTCATCCCGATCGATCTGCACTTCCTGCGCGAGCAGCGTGAAGCCGCGCTGACCCGTCGGAAGGCGCCGGAGACCACGCGCGCCCAGGAGCTGGCGCTCGTGCACGGGGCGGACGCGACAATCGTGCACAGCGACTACGAGCGCGATCTGCTGACGCGCGAGGTCGCGCCGGAGAAGGTGCATCTGCTGCGCTGGGTGACGGAAACCAGTCCGGACGCCACTCCCTTCGAGCAGCGCGCCGGTATCTGCTTCGTCGGAAGCTTCCTGCACGGACCGAATGTCGACGCCGTGAAATCCTTCGTCGCCGATGTGATGCCCCTCCTCCACGCTGAGGCGCCCGATCTCGTTCTTCACGTCATCGGGTCGGACCCACCGCCAGCCGTCACCGCTCTCGCAGGCGATTCGGTGGTGGTGCACGGCTGGGTCGTAGATCTCGCAGCGTTCTACGGCGGCATACGCCTCTCGGTCGCGCCGCTCCGGTTCGGTGCGGGATTCAAGGGAAAGATTGCCACGAGCCTCGCCCACGGCGTACCGGTGGTCGCGACGCCGCTCGCACTCGAGGGCATGGGGCTGAAGGACGGCGACGGCATCACCGCCGCCAATACGCCCGCCGAGACCGCGCACGCGATCCTGTCGCTCTACCGCAACCCGGCCGCCTGGGCGGCGCAATCGGCGCGCGCACTGGAACGATGTGCGGCCCTTTACGCGCCGGCGGAGGCGAGGGCGGTGTGGACCGACCTACTCCGCAGCCTCGAGTTGCCGGTCAGCTGAGATCTGGAGGCCGAGCATACGTTGATACGCGGTCTCGATAGCGGCCGCGAGAAGCCGCTTGCCCTGCGTACGCGAGTAGCGTTCCGCGACGAGCTGCATCCCGTTGCGGGACAGGTCGCGCCATAACGGCCGGCTACGATAGATTCGCAGCGTCGCCGCGGCGAAGTCCGCAGGCTCGTCGGCGACGAGCAGATGCGTCCCGTTCTCCGCCTCAAATCCTTCGACGCCGATCGACGTCGTGACGACCGGAACGCCGTACGACATCGCCGACAGGATCTTGCCTTTCATACCGGCTCCGAAGCGGAGCGGCGAGACGAAGACACGCACGGTGTCGAATACGTCACGGAGATCGGGGACCATTCCGGTGACGGCCACGTCCTCGGACGCGAGCGCGTGCACCTCGGCGGTCGGGTTCGCGCCCGCGATGACGAAGCGCAGCTTGGGTTCCGCCGCCTTGAGGGTGGGAAGGATCTTGGCCACGAAATACTTCACCGCATCGACGTTGGGCGCATGGTCGAACCCGCCGAGGAAGCAGACGTCGCGGCGGGCGGCGAAGCCAACCTCGGTACCTTCCACCTCGGTCATCAGCGGCATGGCGATAGCGGGCATCGCCGGGAGCTCACGGGCGAGCACGTCGACCTCGAACGACGATGGCGTCATGACGCAGTCGGCCTTCGCCAGGATGCCGAGTTCGCGCGCTTTCATCGCCTCCGCCTCGTTCTGCATGGCTGGGTCGCCGCTGATGTCCGCGGCGCGCTGCACGCGAAGGTAATGCAGGTCGACCGTATTCACGATCACCGGCGCAATGGGCGTGCAACGGCGCACGGCGTCAAGGACGTGTTCGAGCACGCCGAAGCGAAACACGAAAACCAGATCGAAAAGCGAACCATATCGTGCGAGATACTGGTCCGCGCGAGAGTCGTACGGATTGTAGCCGCACTCGATCCCGATCTTCTGCAGCGCGACGATCCCGTCTGGCAGAAACATGAAGTTGTCGATCGGGAGGAAGTAGACCTTGTAACCGAACTCCTTCAGCAACCGCATCGTCGCAAGCACGTAAACGGATCCGGCATCCGTCGTCGGGGTCGGGCAGGTCGCGTCCATGACGAGGACCCGCTTGCGCACCTGTCGTTCCCGTTCGAAGAACGGCGCCATCCCGACCGGACGGTGATCGAGCAATGCGTCCCGGTACCGCAAACGGAATTTCGCCGCGTTCGCAACCTGGTACGCCTTCGCGCCGGCGCTCGTGTTGGTCCCGGAGGTGCGGCCCTCGTAATGGATCGCACGGGACGCCGGCTGGTACCACATCTCATATCCGGCCGCGCGCGCGCGGAAAGCGAGATCGACATCCTCATAATATGCGGGCGCGAAATACTCGTCGAAGCCTCCGAGTTCGTTCCAGAGCTTTCGCGGAATGGCGATCGACGCACCTGAGACGTAATCAACCTGCCTTGCGTGACAGTATTGAGGCCGGTTCGGATCGTCCTCACGCCCGTAGTTCCATGCCTCGCCGTTTCGCCAAACAATACCGCCGGCCTCCTGTAGGCGGCCGTCCGGGTAAAGCAACTTCGAGCCGACGACACCCGCCTTACCGAAAAAGGTGAAGCTCTCCACGAGGCTGTCGAGCCACCGCGGCATGACCCGGGTGTCGTTGTTCAGGAACACGAGGATCTCGCCCCGTGCCTGCCTCGCCGCCGCATTGCACGTCCTGAGGAATCCACCATTGTGGCTCTGGCGGATGAAACGGATCCCGGCGACGGTCGGCATGAACTGAGCTGTCGAGTCAGGTGAGGCGTCGTCGATCACGATGATCTCGACCGTCGCCGCCGCTTCCTGGGCAAACAGGGCGTCGAGACAGGTGAGTGTGTAGCCGAGCTCGCCGTACACCGGGATGATGATCGAGACCTGCGGTTTGGTCGACGTGCCCTCGGGTACCAAGGTGAGGCGCTTCGGAGCCTCGTTGAGCGCGATGCAAGCCTCGTCGAACAACGGTTCGTCGCCGTCCAGCCGGAAGCGCCTACGAAATAGCTCGCCGGACGACGCCACGACGACAACCTCGTCGTCGAAACGCCGCTCATACGGCTCCAGCATGTCGATCGTGAGCAGGCGGTCGTCGCGGAGAGGCCAGAAGTGCCGGGGCTTCGGGAAATCCACGCCACCGTCCCCGGTTACGAGCGTTGCCTCACCGAGAGCCGCGAGTGCCGCGGCCAATCGCCTTGACTCGAGGCGCTCCGCCAGTCGCGCGGCGTCGACATCGATCAGCCGATCGATCAGACGGGCCGCATCCGCCCGCGGGGAGACGAGATGCTCGGCGTCGCGCGGGATCTCCGATAGCGCCTCCGAGACCGCCGCTATGTCGCCGATCTCGGGGTTTTCGTCAGTCTCGGCCTCGAACAGCCCGCCTGGCAGCAACGGCAGCAGGGACCTTCCACAGACCAGCAGTTCGCAGACGAAGGTCCCGCGTACGCCACCGTCCTCGAGATGAATCACCCGCGCGTCGGCAAACCGCGCATCAGTAATGATCGATCCCGTCGCCGGCCGTTGCAGGTAACGCACGACCGCGCCGAAGCGCTGAGACAGCGCGTGTCGCAGAGCCGTGGTATCACCGGTCGCGGCGAGCGCCAGAATACCTTCGTCGCCCACGCGACCGGACAATTCCGGAAGCTCGGAGATCCGTGCTGCGGCATCGCGCGCGGCAAGCTCTCCGACCAGCTCGGGGACCGCACCCTCGTTGCGGCGACGTAACTCGGCCTCGAGCCGGGCGACGAAGCGGTACCTATGAGCGGCGAGGGCGTCCTCCGATTGCGCGCAAGCGTTCTCCGCATCGGACCCCCCTGTATCCTTGAGGCGGCGTGTGCTCATGTCCGCAACATGATCTGAGTGCCGCGCGGACGCGAGCGGTTTTCATACGGGACGGCAGGATGCGACGCGGCTCTGCAGAGCTCGAAAACTATCGTGTTACCGGTCATGCGGAGCGGCAGGCGGACGGGAGCATCGCGGGCTGGTGCTGGTCACCCGACCGGCCGGGCGAGCAGCTGACGGTCGAGATCCTTTTCGACGGCCGGGTCATCGCCACGGTTGCCGCCGACGAGTTCCGGCGGGACTTGGCACGGAGCGGAAGAGGCGACGGCTGCCATGCCTTCAAGATCGACGGTGTCGATGACGGCCGGAGCGGCGATTCCTGGCTTTTGACCGTACGCGAACAAAAGACTTTGCGAATTTTCGCGCAGAAGCGGCTTCGGCGCCCCGACCCTGAGCCCGATCCGACGCTGGACCGGCTTGAGGCCGAAACAGGCGCCCTGCGCGCGGAACTCGCCAACCGCTCACCGCCGCAGACAAGCGCTGCCCTTCGAGCCTCCTTCGCCGGCGCAGCGGCCCGCCTTTTCGCGGCGTCCGATGGGGCAGCGGCGGCGGGGGAGCGCGCGATGCGACGTGTGCTGGACCGCTATCCGCCGCTCCGTTTCGGCATTCCCGCGCATCCGACGGTCACGCTCCTGATATGGATCGAGAGCGTACGCACAACCGCCGGAATCATCCGTGATTGGCTGCCGACGCTGGCCAATGGCGACGCCGAGCTCATCATCGCCGATGCCGGCATCGATCCGGTCGCGCCGATGCTTCCGACCAAGCTGACCGGCGCGAGTTTTCTCTCCCCCACGAAATCACGGAGATTGTCCGATGCGATCGCCGAAGCCGCAGTGGCGGCGAGGGGCAGCCTCTTGGTCCTGCTGATCGCCGATGCTGGCGATTCCGATCTGACGCGCTCCTTCGACCCGAGCCTGGCGACACCGGACGTCCGGTCCCGCGTACTGGCCGGTCCTCCAGTGACGGCAACTGCCATGCGGATGCAGAGCGTTTTGGCGCCGCTGGTCAACGGGCCGCCGCATAGGGTCGATGCCGATCGCGTGTTATGTGCGTTCTCCCCGAACATGATCTCCGCATTGGGGGGATTCGACCCCGGTATGGACGGTTCGCCCGTGCTCGCGGCACTCGATTTCTGTCTGAAGGCTCGAATGGCGGGCGTTCGGCCGACGTGGTGCCTCGGGCGCAATACCATTGGGATCGGCCGGTTGGAGGCGGCCGGAGAGGATCATCGCGCAGCTTTCGGGCAACGCTGGAAGTTACGCGGAGGCGAAGGGTGAACGTGGAGTCCCGTCCGAGATCGTCGCAATCCGAGCCGCCGGCGGCATTCGCGAGTCCGAAATTCCCCGCGATCGCCTTCGCGTCCAGGATGGATTTCAACGCTTATTGGTCGGCGACGCGAGCGACCCTCGACCAGACGTTCCTCCACGAGCGGACGTTTGCCACGACGGAGCCGCTGATCGTCCTCGCTGGCACGTGCGCGCCCTGCATGCGGCCAACCCGCTTTACGGCGTCGACCGCGAACGGCGAGCGACTGGAGGACGGCGCCGCTCTCCCGGAATGGCGCGAGGGGCTGACCTGCGGCTGCCCGGACCGGCTGAACGCACGTCTACGAGCGACGCTGCACTTCCTCCAGACCGTCACCCAGATATCCCCGTGGACCCGGCTGCTGGAGTTCGGACCGAAGAGCAACCTGCATAGCCGGCTCGCCGGGATCTGCCGACGTTTCTCTTGGTGCCCGC
>DATAPS010000498.1:0-5683 GCA_036265085.1 Acetobacteraceae bacterium
CAAACAGTCGTGGCGATGTATCTCGCCGAACGACCGCAACTTTACGCAACTTTACTGGGTCTCCTACGCATCGATACCGATGCTTCCCAACGGACCGGCGTCATTGCTGGCGGGCACCGGACTCTCGACGTCATGGCACGCGAACATGCCATGAGGTCGAGAAGACACTGACGTGGCTGTCAGTGCGCGAGCGGTATGGCTGAGAACATATCGTTGGGGTCAAAACGTTCCTTCACGCTGCGCAACCGGCCTATGTTCGGCCCGTGCGCCATGCGGATCTGATCGTGATCGTCAGGTGCCAACAGGTTCGCATAACCGCCAGGCAACGCTTGGGACGCCAAGGCCTCCCACAGCTTGTACGCCCATTGCCGGTGCGCGTCGCCCTTGTCGCCGGCATTCGGCTGCCAGGAGGCAACGACCTCCAGCATGAAATGCTCTCGGCGCATCCCGAAAGCGGTCGCCGTCGGCGAGACCCTGGTGGCCGCACCGCGAAGATGATGCAGAACGATGAACGAGAGCCATGAGGTCCTGGCACTCCCCGCCTCTATGATTTGAGCGATCACTGCAGGCGTCAGCGCGGCGAACCAACGGGTCTTCATCATGTAGTGGCGACCGTTGACGATCTGGGCATCGAACATGTTCAGCAACGCGCCGTAGGTCATGGGGCCGACCTGCGCGAGGAGCGGCGTACCAAGGCGTTGCAGCTCGGTCATGAATGGCATGCCGGTGGCCGGATCACCGCTCCATAAGGGTGCGAGGAACACGACTGGGTTGCCATCCGGTCCCGGCAAGACGCCGGCCAGAACGCCAAGTTCGTCGGGTGCCGACGCGGCCACCTCGGCGAAGCCCCGTAGCACCGATGCAGCATCGTCCCATGGAAACAGGATCAGACCAGCCAGCACCTCACGAATGGGATGCAGGCGAACGCGCATCGAGGTCACGACGCCGAAGTTGCCGCCACCGCCGCGCAATGCCCAGAACAGCTCGCGATGTTCGAACGCGTTCGCGGTGATGGCTCGGCCGTCGCCGAGGACAACATCGGCGCCCAGCAGGTTGTCCAGCGCCAGGCCGTAACGCGGACTCAATTGACCGTAGCCCCCACCAAGGGTCAGGCCGGTCATCCCGACCGACCCGCAATTGCCCGTTACTGCGACGAGACCGTGTCGGGCAGCAGCGTTGATGACGTCCTTCGCCCTGGCGCCGCCGGCAACCGTCGCGATGCGCGCTTCCGCGTCGATCTCGACGTGCCGCATCGCGGAAAGGTCGATCACGAGGCCATTGTCACGGAGCGAGCGCCCCGCCCAATCATGTCCTCCGCCGCGCACCGACAACGGCAGATCGTGCTCGCGTGCAGCGCGCACCGCCGCCCGAACATCGTCTGCTGTCTCGCATCGTGCGAAGAGCGCGGGGGCGTGCTTGATCGCGCCATTCCAGATCCGCCGCGCCTGCACGTAGCCGGCATCCCACGGCGATACGACCTCGCCGCGCATCGCCGCGCGCAAGTCACGCGCCGCGGCAATGCCCGGCGCAACAATTTCACGTGTCAATCCCATCACAGACCTCGATGTCCTACGCTCGGACATGCTGCTCGGGTTCTGCTACAATGCGATTGCGAAGGCGGTGATAGGAGTTACGGCCGTAGCGCGTTCGAGCTATGCCGAGGACGTTTCCGTCCGCGCCCTCCTCGGCCAGCCGACCTGATTGCTTGCGACGCTGGCGTCGGGCGGACCGATCGCCCGCCCGACGCCGATCGTTACGCGGCTTCCGCCATCCGCCCGTTGATCGTCAGCCCGTCCCGGCCGGCCGACACATGGACGGTTTCCCCATCCTGCACCGCGCCTTCCAGGATGAGCCCGGCAAGCGGGTTCTGCAGGCTGCGCTGGATTACCCGCTTCAGCGGCCGCGCGCCGTAAACCGGGTCGTAGCCCTCGCGCGCCAGCCAATCGAGCGCGCTGCGGTCGAGTTCGAGCGTGATCTTGCGGTCCGCCAGCAACGCGCGCAGCCGCTCCAGCTGGATCTCGACGATCGACGCCATATCGGACCGCTGCAGGCGGCGGAACAGCACGATCTCGTCCAGCCGGTTGAGGAACTCCGGCCGGAAATGCGACCGCACGATCTCCATGACGCCCTTGTAGGCCATCGTCAGATCTTCGCCGTCCGGCTGTGCCGCCAGGATGTCGGACCCGAGATTGCTCGTGAGCACGATGATGGTGTTGCGGAAATCGACCGTGCGACCCTGCCCGTCCGTCAGCCGCCCGTCGTCGAGCACCTGCAGAAGCACGTTGAAGACGTCCTCGTGCGCCTTCTCGACCTCGTCGAACAGGATCACCTGATACGGCCGCCGCCGCACCGCTTCCGTCAGCACGCCGCCTTCCTCGTACCCGACATAACCCGGCGGCGCGCCGATGAGACGGGCGACCGCGTGCTTCTCCATGAACTCGCTCATGTCGATGCGGATCATCGCGCGGTCGTCGTCGAACAGGAACGCCGCCAGCGCCTTGGCCAGTTCGGTCTTGCCGACGCCCGTGGGGCCGAGGAACAGGAACGAGCCGATCGGCCGGTTCGGGTCCTGCAAGCCGGCGCGCGCGCGCCGAACCGCGTTCGCCACGTGCCGCAGCGCGTCCTCCTGCCCGACGACGCGCTTGCGCAGTTCGTCCTCCATGCGCAGCAGCTTCGCACGCTCGCCCTCGAGCATCCGCTCGACCGGCACGCCGGTCCAGCGCGAGACGACCGCGGCGATGCCCTCCTCGGTCACCGCCTCGTTGACGAGATGCCCGCCGTCCTGCGCGTCCGCGAGCTTGCGCTCGAGATCCGGGATGACGCCGTAGAGCAGCTCGGACGCACGCCCGAGATCACCGCGCCGCTGCGCCACCTCGACATCGTTGCGCGCCTTATCAAGCTCCTCCTTGAGCTTCTGCGTCTCGACCAGCCGGTCCTTCTCCGCGCGCCACGCCGCGGTCAACGCGTTCGAGCGTTCCTCGAGCGATGTCAGCTCTCCCTCGATGCGCGTCAGCCGCTCCTTCGACGCGGAATCCGATTCCTTCTTCAGCGCCTCGCGCTCGATCTTCAGCTGCATGATCCGCCGATCGAGCTCGTCGAGTTCCTCCGGCTTGCTGTCGACCTGCATGCGAAGCCGGCTCGCCGCCTCGTCGATCAGGTCGATCGCCTTGTCCGGCAGGAACCGGTCTGTGATGTAGCGGTTGGACAGCGTTGCCGCCGCGACCAGAGCGCCATCGGTGATGCGGACGCCGTGGTGCAGCTCGTATTTTTCCTTGATGCCGCGCAGGATGCTGATCGTGTCCGCGATGCTCGGTTCGCCCACGAACACCGGCTGGAAGCGCCGCGCCAGCGCCGCGTCCTTTTCGACGTGCTTGCGATACTCATCGAGCGTCGTTGCGCCGATGCAGTGCAGTGCGCCGCGCGCCAGCTCCGGCTTCAGCAGGTTCGACGCGTCCATCGCGCCGTCCGCGCGCCCGGCGCCGACCAGCGTGTGCATCTCGTCGATGAACAGGATGATCTCGCCCTCGGCGCTCTCGATCTCCTGGAGTACCGCCTTCAGCCGTTCCTCGAACTCGCCGCGGTACTTGGCACCCGCCACCATCGCGCCGAGATCGAGCGCGAGCAGCCGCTTGCCGCGCAGAGCCTCCGGCACATCGCCGTTGACGATCCGCAGCGCCAGCCCCTCGACGATCGCGGTCTTGCCGACGCCGGGCTCGCCGATCAGCACCGGATTGTTCTTCGTCCGCCGCGCCAGCACCTGGATCGTTCGGCGGATTTCCTCGTCGCGTCCGATCACCGGGTCGAGCTTGCCCTCGCGGGCGAGGGCGGTGACGTCACGCGAATACTTCTTCAGCGCGTCGAACGACGCCTCCGCGTTCGCGCTGTCGACCTTCCGTCCCTTGCGAATGTCGTTGATCGCACGCTCGAGGCTCTGCGGCGTCACCTTCGCCGCCCGCAGCGCCCGCGCGGCCGGGCTGTCGACAGTGGCGAGCGCGAGCAACAGCCGGTCCTGCGCAACGTATTCGTCGCCGGCCTTCTGCGCCGCCTGCTGCGCCGCATCGAGCACGCGCACGAAGGTCGAGGTCGGCTGCGGCTGCTGCGATGCGCCGCTCCCCTGCACTTTCGGCACCTTCGCGAGCTCCGCCTCGACCGCGGCGCGCGCCAGCTTGTCGTCTCCGCCCGCCGTGCGGATCAGGCCGGCGGCCGCGCCTTCCTCGTCATCAAGGAGTGCCTTGAGCAGATGCTCCGGCGTCAGCTGCTGGTGGAACTCGCGGATTGCGATCGTGCTCGCGGCCTGGATGAAGCCACGCGAGCGTTCCGTAAATTTTTCTATGTCCATATGCTCGTGTCCCTCAGGAGGCGACCCGCGCCATACTCGTCCCGACTTGGCGGCAACGGATCGGCGCTCAACGCCCCAGGACGTAGGCACCTTGCGTGCCGGCCTCAAGATGCGGTGATCAATGCGGATCGAACGCCTGTATCGCTACCCGGTTAAGGGACTGACCCCCGAAGCGCTGGATGCGGCGTCAGTCGAACCTGGCGGCACGCTCCCGTGGGACCGCGCCTTCGCGCTGGCTCAGGGCGACGCGCCGTTCGATCCGGCGGCGCCAAGATGGCTCAAGAAGACGTGGTTCATGTGCCTGATGGTGAACGCGCGAATCGCCGCCCTGCGGTCGAGCTTCGACGAGAGCAGCGGTCGCCTCACCATCGCCGCGCCCGATGGCGAAGCGATCACCGCCCCGGCGCTCACCGAAGCAGGACGCGCGCGCATCGCGGCTTGGCTGAGCGCCTTCCTCGGCGATGACGCGCGCGGGTCGCCGATCTTCCATTACGTCCCCGGCCATTCCTTCTCCGACCAGAGCCGGAAAGTCGTGAGCCTCATCAACCTCGCGAGCCTGGGTGACCTGGAGCGCCGCGTCGGGAGCCGCCGGCACAAGCGGCGGTTCCGGGCCAACGTGTACTTCAGCGGCGCGGCCGCCTGGAGCGAGCACGACTGGATCGGGCGGCAGATCATGGTGGGCGGCGCGCGGCTGCGCGTTTTCCGGCGCATCAATCGCTGCCCGGCCACCGAAGTGAACCCGGAGACGGCGGAACGCGACGCCGATCCGGTGGCCGAACTCCGCGCGGCGTTCGGCCACTCCGATCTCGGCATCCACGCCATCGTCGAGGACGGCGGCGAGATCGAAGTCGGTGCAGCGATGGCCTTGCTGCCGGACTGACGGCCGCGCCGGTCAGATCACGTGGAAGAGCCAGAGCAGGATGATGACCGGAATGGGAATCCCGAGCATCCAAAGCAGAATGCCGCGCATGACGTGAGCTCCTGACGGGGACATTGACCTCGCCGACAACGCCGGCTGGCGCGCGGCGGTTCCGTAACGTGTTGGGCCAGAGATGTCCTTGGGTCAGATGCGCGGTGCACCGCCGCGGCGCAGGCCCGCTCTGACGAGCCCGACGCCGAGCGAGATGGCGCCGTCGAGCGGGGGTGCCGGTGGGCGGAACAGGGCAGGACGGCCGGAGCGGACCGCCGCCCGCGTGAAGCGCCAGAGTGCGCCGCGCGCGCCCGCCGCGATCTCCCCCGCCTCCGCCGGGTATGCCGCCGCCAGACCGTCCGCCACACGCCCGACGATGGCGCGCAGGCGGGACAATGACTCCGCGTCAGTCGCCGGGATCCGATCGTTCCCGT
>DATAPS010000499.1:0-2302 GCA_036265085.1 Acetobacteraceae bacterium
CGACCTTCCTCGGCATCCGCATCGCGATCACCAAGCCGGACGGCACCGTGACGCGCTTCACCTTCGGCTGGGCCTGGGAAGGGCTGGCGGTGCTATCGCTCGCGAGCGCCGCGCCGCCGCTCGTCCTGCCCGCGCCGGTCCGGAGATAATCGATGCCCTACGCGCGGCCGACGCTCACGCAGCTCCATACGCAGGCGATCGAGGACATCACGTCCTCCGGCGTGCCCGGGCTCGATGGGCTCCTGCGCAACGCGGTGCTGCGCGTGCTCGCGTGGTGCATGTCCGGCCTCGCCTACAGCGTCTATGGCTACGTCGACTGGATCAGCCGCGAGGCGGTGCCGTTCACCGCGACCGACGAATACCTCGAGGCCTGGGCCGCGCTGATCGGCATCTACCGGAAAGACGCGACGCCCGCCTCCGGCACCGCGCAATTCGTCGGACAGCCGGGCCTCATCCTGCCGACCGGCTCGGCGCTACGCCGCCAGGACGCGACGCCCTACGTCACCACCGCACAAGGTCTTGTCGATGCCACCGGCATCCTAGTCGTGCCGTTCGTCGCCGAGGTCAACGGAGCCGCGACCGATTGCGACGCTGGCACCGGCATGGCGATCGCCGACGCGGTGCCCGGCATCACCAGCAGCGGCGTGACGGTCGGACCCACGACCGGCGGGGCCGACCAGGAGACCGACGACGAGCTCCGCACGCGCATGCTCGCGAAGTATCGCGCCCCACCGCAGGGCGGTGCCGCCGCCGATTACCAGCAATGGGCGCTCGAAGTGCCCGGCGTCACCCGCGCCTTCGTGCAGCCGAACGGGCTCGGCGCGGGAAGCGTCGTCGTTCGCCCGATGTTCGATGATGTCCAGGCAGCGCACGGCGGCTTCCCGCAAGGCACCGATGGCTGTGCCGTTCTTGAGACGCGCGGCCCGACCGCGACCGGCGATCAGTCGCTCGTCGCCGAGCACATCTGGCCGGTGCAGCCCGTGACCGCGCTCGTCTACGTCGCCGCGCCCGTGCCCGCGCCGGTCAACGTCACGTTGCTCGCGCTCTATCCGGACACCGTCGAGCTCGAAGCGCAGATCGTCGCTTCGCTACAGGACATGTTCTTGATCCGCGCGACCCTCGGCGGCACGACCTATCCGAGCGATCTCTACAACGCGATTCTCGCGACGCCGGGAGTCGAGCATTTCACCATGAGCGAGCCCGCCATGCCGATCACCGCCGACGCGGGCGCGCTGCCGGTCATGGGCACGCTGACGGTGCAGACCGTCTGAATGCTCGCGCCCGAAGCCTCGGCCACCGACTACCTCTGGCAGTTCCAGCGCCTCCTACCGCGCGGCCGCATCTGGCAACGCGGCTGGGGCACGCTGCAAGCCGAGGTGCTGCTAACACTCATGCCGACCTGGGCGCGTCTTCACGCCCGCGCCAACGGCCTGCTACCCGATGCCTTTCCGTGTTCGACGGTCGAGCTTCTTCCCGAATGGGAAGCGACGCTCGGCTTGCCCGATCCGTGCGTGCAGCCACCGCTCGCGACGTTGCAGCAGCGCACCGCCGCCGTGTGCGCGAAGTTCGCCGCGCGCGGTGGACAGTCGCAAGCCTATTACCGCCATCTCGCCGCCTCGCTCGGCTATCAGATCGAAATCGAGACCTTCACGCCGTTCCGCGTCGGCTGGTCGCAAGCCGGTGATGCGCTGTGCGGCGCGGAATGGGCCTTCGGCTGGCGCATCGTCGTGCAAGGCGACGTCGGCACGGTCACGTATTTCCGCACCGGCAAGAGCGCGGTCGGCGAGCCGCTCGCGTCCTGGGGCATCGCAGCGCTTCAATGCATCTTCGAGAACAACATGCCCGCGCATACGGTTCCGATCTGGTCCTATCAGATCAATTCGTCGATCTGGGACGGCGGCGACTCAATCTGGGATCAGGGTGATTCCGTCTGGGATCAGGGAGTGACCGTCTCGCCATGACCTCGCACATCGACACGACCGTTCCCGTCGCGGGCAATCCGACGACGGCGAGCCAGCGCGCCAATTGGGCGACCGCGGGCCAGGAAATCAGCGCGCTGCAAGTGCAGACCGTGGGCGCGCCGTTCCTCCCGCTTGCGGGCGGCGTGATGAAGGGCGCGCTGACGCTGCACAACGATCCGACCGCGCCGATGCATCCGGTCACGCTTGGCTACTTCCAGGCCAATGGTGGGGGCGGCGGCACCGGCCCCAGCGGTGTGCCCGAAGCGCCCGCAGACGGCACGCTGTATGGACGCCAGGACGGCGCATGGATGCATGCGGTCGACACCGCGGAACTCGATGCC
>DATAPS010000500.1:0-6164 GCA_036265085.1 Acetobacteraceae bacterium
ATAGGGCTCGAGCCGGATGGCGCGGAAGATCGCCTCGGTCGGGAAGTCGTGCGCCAGGGCGGGAGCGGCGGCGGTGGCGGCGTGGATGCGCACGAGCCGGTCCGCGACGGCTTCGGCGATCGCGGGATCGGCGCGTCCGTCGCGGAGCTGGTTCTTCCAGAGTGGATATGTTTCGGGCGGGAGGTATTCCATCGTGATCGTACCGGCCGCTTCGTCGTGGCCGAGCAGCTTGGGGACGGCGTCCGGCACGATGCGGGCCGCCTCGCGCATCCACGCCGCTTCGTACCGGCTGCGCTCGACCGGCGCGCGCCACTCCTGCGCCGTGCGCAGCTGGGCGAGGGCGCGTTTGACGACGACCGGGCCGGCGGGAGTGGTGACGAGGTGGATGTCGGAGGAAACGCCGCCGGTGAGCGGAATCGCGGAGGCCATCGGCGAACCGGCCGTCACGCCGCCCGCGCCAGCACCTCGCCTCGCACCAGATCCGCCGCCTTTTCGCCGATCATGATGCAGGCCGCGTTCGTGTTTCCGGACACCATGGTCGGCATGATCGACGCGTCGGCCACGCGCAGCCCCGAAAGTCCGTGCACCCGTAGCTCGGAGTCCACCACGGCCCGCGCCTCGCCGCCCATCCGGCAGGTTCCGCAGGGATGGAAGATCGTCGAGCCGTACGCCCGCGCGTAGTCCAGCAGCTCTGCATCCGTTTGGATCTGCTCCCCCGGCAGGTACTCCCCGGCGATGTAGTGCCGCATCGCGGGCTGATCGGCGATCGTGCGGCACAGCTTCAGCCCCTCCACCAGCGTCCGCCGGTCCAGTTCCTCAGCGAGGTAGTTCGGATGGATCGCCGGGGCGGCCAGCGGGTCGGGCGATTTCAGCAGGATCTCGCCGCGGCTCTCCGGGCGGAGCTGGCAGACGTTCTGGGTGAAGCCGGAGAATTTGTGCAGCCCCTCCGCGGGGCGGTCGCTGCTGAACGCGATGAAGTGGAACTGGATGTCGGGGGCGGGGAGGTCGGGCCGGGTCTTGGCGAAGATGCCGACCTGCCCCGCGCTGATCGTCAGCGGGCCGGTGCGGAACATTGCGTATTGCAACCCGACCTGCAGCTGCCGCCGCCGGCTCGCCATGATGTCGTTCACCGTGATCGGGAACCGGCACTTGTAGGCGAAACGCGTCTGGAAATGGTCCTGCAGGTTGCGGCCGACACCGGGCAGGTCATGCAACACCTCCACGCCACGGGATTGCAGGTGCTCGGCCGGGCCGATGCCCGACAGCATGAGCACCTGCGGCGAGTTGATCGCGCCGCCGCACAGGATCACCTCGCGCCGCGCCCGCACCGTTATCCGTTCACCGTCGCGCCGGACGACAACGCCGGTCGCTTGCCGGCCCGCGAACAGCACGCGCTCGGCGTGCGCGTGCGTGATGACGCGCAGATTGGGACGCCGCATTGCCGGGCGGAGGAACGCGACGGCGGCGGAGCAGCGGCGGCCGTTGCGCGCGGTGACGTGATAGTAACCCACGCCCTCCTGTACCGGGCCGTTGAAATCGTCGTTGCGTGGGATCCCCACCGCTTCGGCGGCCTGGATATACGCCTCGCAGAGCGGGTTCCGCTCGAGGATATCGGAGACCGCCAGCGGGCCGCCGGTGCCGTGCAGTTCCCCGGCCGCGCCGCGCGTGATCCGCTGCTCCGAGCGCTTGAAATAGGGCAGCACGTCCGCGAACGCCCAGCCAGCGTTGCCGAGTTGGCGCCAGTGATCGAAGTCCTCCGCCTGCCCGCGCACATAAAGCAAGCCATTGATGCTGGACGAGCCGCCGAGCACTTTTCCACGCGGCCAGAAGATGCGGCGCCCGTTGAGGCCCGGATCGGGCTCGGTCTCGAAACACCAGTTCACCCGCGGATCGGCGATCGTTCTGCCGTAGCCGATCGGCACGTGAATCCACAGGTTGCGATCCTCGCCGCCCGCCTCGAGCACGACGACGCGGGTCGCGGGGTTCTCGCTCAGCCGCGCCGCGACGACGCAGCCGGCCGAGCCGGCACCAACGACCACGTAATCCGCCTCGATGGTGTCCATGCAGTCCGTCCTCCCGCGCCGTTCCGGGAAGGATATGCCGGGGGCGCGGCCGCCGCGCTACTGCAGCGAACTCCAGCGCGGGACCGCCGGCTCCGCCAGCGCCCACTCCCAGCGGTCGCCGTTGCGGCAGAGATCAGTAGCGTAGAGCGCGGGCGGGGCAGGGGGGTCGTCGAGCACCGAGAACACGATCTCCCGGCATGTCGCGAGCGGGGTGGCGAACGTGCGGATCACGCGGACGTCCCCATGCTCGTTGTCGATCGGGATCGTGTGATCGATCCGCCAGGGTGCGCTGCCGCCGTCCGGGAGGTCTGCCGCCGCCGCGGCGATCGCCTCCTGCTCCCCATGCTGGCGCGAACGCGCGATCCATTTGAACAGCTCGTCCCCCGCCGCCGCCGTGCCGACAGCCACCCCATAACCGATCGCGGGATTCGCGGTCGCGCCGCCCGCCACCGCTCCGGCCGCCAGGCCGGTGATCTCGGAAGCGCTGCGGCACCCGGCGAGCCCGACCGCCGCAACCAATACCGCGGCGCGGAGTTGTCTCATTGCAGCCCGCTCCAACGCGCGGTCGCGGGCTCCGCGGTCGCCCATTTCCACTGCGTGCCGTCGCGGCAGATCGTCGCGGTGAAGAAGCCACGGCTCACCTGCCGCTCGCCCGCTTCGACCGAGAAGACGATTTCGCGGCACGCGAGGCCTGGTCCGCCGATGTCGCGCGCGACCACCACCTCTCCGTGCTCGTCCGGCTCGATCGGCACGTCGTGCGCGATGCCCCAGGGCCGCACCGCGCCTACAGGCAGCGGACCGGCGATGCCGGCGATCTCGTTCTGTTCCGCCCCATGCACGCGCCGTTGCGCATAGCGCAGCCCCGCGTCGGCAAGCGATTTCACCCCGAGGCCGATGCCGGCGCCGACAGTCGCATCCTTCGTGACGGAACCGGCAATGCCGGCGCCCGCAATGCCTGCCGCATCGCTGGTTCCCTCCGTGAGCAGCGAGCTGCAGCCCGATGCCAGCAACGGACATAACACCAGCAAGACGTACCGCATGCGCAGCCGCTCCTTCCCTCGCGGCGTTCAATCCGCCGCCGCGGGGGAAGTTGCATGGCCGCCGGTGTTAGACGTCCTTCAGCGTGTTCTTGATCTGCGTTGCCGCGTTAGCGCAGGACGCATCGACCGTCATCTTCTTGGTCAGCGCGTTCTGGAGCATGTTCGGCACGATGATGTTCATGATCTCGGTCGCCTGCGGCACCACCGGGAACGGGATGCCGTAGGGCAGCATCGAGCTGGTGACCTCAAGGAACTTGATCTGCTCGAGGCGCTGCTTCATCCAGATCGTCTTGAAGCCGAGGAGCGTGCCGGGGTTGGAGTTGTCCCAGGCCAGCTTCGTCGACCATTCCGGGCTGCACGAGAACGCGATGAACGCGCGCGCCGCCTCATAGTCGAGCTTGCCGTCGACGACATCGGGGCTGAACACGTGGTCGTTCGAGCCGCCGAACACCGCCGCGCGCCGCACCGAGCCCTTCGGGATCAGGCCGTAATAGGTGCTGGCGATCACCGCCTGGGCGACGTCGCGGTCCGCCCCCGTCGCCTTCTTCGCGAGATCGATGATCGCGGCGTACTCCGCTGGATGCCCGATCATCATGCCGAGCTGGCCGGCGAGGAACGGGTTCTCGTTCTCGGTCTGCGTGTTGGTCAGCGCCGAGACCGGGGCGGAGTGGTCGACGGCATACATTGTATACGACGCCTGCAGCGACGCCTTCGACCCGGCATTGTCGATCTCGACGGTCTTGTAGGTCGGCTTCGCCGACGCCTCGTCGAGCGCGCCGCCGCCATAGGCCCAAAGCTGCGGCATGTAGCGGAACGGCGTGTTGCCCGCATTCACGCGCGCGACCAGGCCGTAGCCGTTCTTGCCGGTCTTCTCCTTGATCTGCTTGGAGTATGCGATGAGGTCGTCCCAGGTTGCCGGCCCCTCCTCGACGGGCAGCCCGGCCTCCTTGAACAGCGCGCCGTTGTGGATCAGCGCCATCGTCTCGTTGTTGGTCGGCACGCCGTACAGCTTGTTCTGCCACGTCACCGACTTGAGCGCGCCCGGCCAGAAATCCGCGTCGGTGTAGCCGATGTCCTTTGGCCCGAACTCCTTGAGCTGGCCCTTCGCCGCAAACTCGACACCCCACATGATCGGCATCTTCGCGACCATCGGCGCGGCGTTGCCCAGCGCCGCGGTGCGCAGCTTGTCGAGCATCTGGTTGTAGTCGAGGTTCTGCTTGGTAACCTCGATGTTCGGATAGGTCTTCGCGAAGGCAGCCCAGAATTGGCCGTCGATCTCGTGCTCGATCTGCGGCGATGCCTGGTTCGGTCCGTTCCACCAGTAGGTCAGCTTCCCCTTGTAGTTGAGCGGAACGATCTTCGCGCAATCCGCCGCGGTATCGAAGTTCTGCGTTCCGGCGATGCTGCGGATGTATTGCGGCGTCCAGTTGGACGTATCGATGCCCATCTGGGTGTTGCCCGTGCCCTGCGCGCCGGCGCGGCGCGCCGTCACGGCCAGGAATGCGGCGCCAGCGGTCCCTGCGAGCAGGCGCCGGCGATTGATCGAATAAGCCATGGCGTTTCTCTCCCTGAGATTCGTGGCACGATGTTAGCGCCGAACCGCGCGGTGGGGTAGGCTGGTTCTGCCGTCGCAGGCCACCGCCGATCGAGTCCATTCCGATACTGCAACGAATAGGACGCGCGGACGCGATGCGGGCCGAGCCGCGGAGCATGCCGGGAAGGGCATCGCAGCGATCGAGAGCGGGCCGTCGCGCGGCTTTCGCGGACGCTGCATGGCAGCCGGCGCCGGCCGGGGCGCCGCGATGCCGCGCCCGCCAGGAGAGCGCCGCGCCGGCGCGCAGCGCCTGTGAGCGGCTCCGGGCCGGCCGTGGGTGACGGCGAAGCGGTGGCCCGTCGCGGCGCGCCGCCCACGCTTGCCGGGGCAGTGTGGCGCGCGCGGCGAACCGCCTTGATCCGTGAGATGGCGGCAAGTGGCGGAGTCGGAGCGAGACGCGCCCGCGCCGATCGGGAGGGCCGGGGCAAGCCCCTCGGCCGCGAGCCTCGCGGCTTCGACGGCGGCGGTGAGCCGCTCCATCAACGCGGCCGCGCGGGCGGCACCGAGCAGGACCGACAGCAGGCCATCGAGGAAGGCGAGGAAGGCGGCGACGCCGGTCAGAGGCGGGTTCGCGCCGGGCGCACCGCTCCCGTTGCTCCGCGCGATGGCGGGAGGGGAGGCGGGAGCGGCGGACGGAGCCTGTGACGCGGGGTGACGCACGGGGGCATAAGAACAAAGAGGGGGCAAATGGGCAAGGATGATTTTCCTTGCCATCGCCTTTTTCACGAATGTTTTGCGCGCGCCCTTGGCGCGCTCCTTCGCGTGTGCGCGGCGATGCTTCCCGTCGGTCGGGGGACGTTTGCGGGCCGCCTACCGACACGATGGATGAGCGGTGGCCACGGAGCCGGGGATGTGGCCGGTGGCGGTGATGCCCACGCCGACATCGCTGGGACGCCGATCGGAAGATCGGCGCGGGCCCGACGCCTTTATCGAGGTCCAGGTGTGGGACGATCCACCACTGGGCCGATATCGCCCGTGAGAAACGTGGGCGTGCAGCAATCAAGACATCTGAGCGGCGGGTCTCATGCCGCTTGGCGACATCCTTCTGACTTTACCACACGTTTGGTCGAGGCGGGGTGCCGCGCCAACATCTCTGGAGGGCGGATCGGTCGTGGCGCGAGATTACCGCCACAGTTTGGACAAATGCCATGCAGCACATTCTCCGTGCACGCCGCGCAGAAGGTGCATTCATAGCTGCATATGCGGGCGTCGGTCGCGTGAGGAGGTAAGTCCCGGTCGCAGCATTCACAGTTTGGGCGGAGTTCCAACACGACAGCCTCCCCGGCGAGATGTTCTATCGGAGCGACGATGCGACCAATCCGCGAGAACGGTAAGCCCGTGCAAATCTAAAGACTTCCGGATTTCCCGGAAGGTATGACCGTAATGAAGGTGCAGCGACTAGCCGCCGCACTGGCCGTCCTCACTTGCCATGCCACGGATATGCGGCCTTGATCCCGAAATATGGTG
>DATAPS010000501.1:0-9167 GCA_036265085.1 Acetobacteraceae bacterium
CTCTATCCCCGCACCGCCGCCCTCCGCCCATAAATCAGAAGCATCCCGATGATCACCACCCCATAGATGATCTGCCGCCCCGCCTCCGGCATCTGCATCACCGACAGCACGCTCTGCAGCAGCACGATCAGCACGACCCCGACGATCGTGCCGGACAAGCGTCCCTGCCCGCCCAAAATGTTCGTGCCGCCCACGACGACCGCGGCGATCGCCGGCAGCAGATAGACGTCGCCCATCGATTGGAACGCCTTGCTCGTGTAGCCCGCGAGCAGGATGCCGGCGAGGGCGGCGCAGAGGCTGCAGACGACGAAGCTCGCGATCAGCACGAGCCGCGTGTTCACGCCCGAGAGATACGTCGCCGCTTCGCGATTCCCCGTCGCGTAGATGTAGCGCCCCAGCGTCGTCCGCGTGAGCAGGAACGCGAGCGCCGCCGAGAGCAGCGCCCAGACCACCACCGAGTTGTCGATGCCGAGCGGCGTGCCGTTGGCGAGCCAGAGCATCGCGGGCGTCGCGTCGCTCTGCGGCGCGAAGCCGCCGGTGAGCATCACCATCAGCCCGCGCAGCACCGCGTTCACCCCGAGCGTGAAGATCATCGAGGGGACGCGCAGGAACGCGACGCCGAGCCCGTTCACCAGCCCGACCGCCAGGCCCACGCCGAGCCCGACCGGGATCGCCCAATGGCCGCCGACCGCGGTGCCGAGCATCGCCGCGGCGGCGAGCGTCCAGGGAACGGAGAGATCGATGTGGCCGAGCACGATCACGATCATCAACCCCGAGGCGACGACGCCGAGGAAGCCGGCGATGCGGAGCTGCTGGAGGAGATACGCGGGCGCGATGAACGACGCGGTGCCCTGCGTCGCCAGCGTATAGATCGTGCCGGCGACGAGGATGACGACGACGAAGGCGCTCGCGATCAGCGTCGGGCGGTCGATGCGTGTCATGAGAACAGCGTCAGCCGGTTTTTTACGCGGAACACGCGGGCCGCGCCGAACGAGACGGCGAGCAGCAGGATCACGCCCTCGAAGATCGGCTGCAGCAGCGGGTTGGCGAGGAAGCCGAGCGGCGAGTTCTCGTCGAACACCCGGAAGCAGAACGAGATCGCGCGCAGGGTGAGCGCGCCGAAGATCGACCCGATCGCACCGCCGCTGCCGCCGAACAGGGAGGTGCCGCCGATGACGACAGCAGCGATCGAATTGAGCGTGTAGCCGCCGGCCTGCGTGATGTTGGCGTTGCCGCTGCCGGTCTGCAGCGCGAGATACAGGCCGCCGCAGCCGGCGAGGAAGCCGCCGAGCGTGTAGGCGGCAAGCTTGCTGCGCCACACCTTCAGGCCGGACATGTAGGCGGCCCCTTCGGCGGATCCGACGGCGTAGCAGCCGCGGCCGGTGACGGTGGCGCGGAACGGCAGCCAGACGAGGAACACGACCGCGAGCAGGATGATGATCGGCACGGGGATCAGGCCCACGCCGTCGCTGAACCAGGCGGGGGCGCCGCCCGGGAACCAATGGTAGGTGGTGTCCATCTCGGCGAGCGCGTTGGTGGTCACCCAGGAGAGGTCGTCGTCGACCTTGCCGCCGGGCGTGGGACGGAGGAAGAGGCTGATGCCGATGTAGATCGCGCCGGTCGCGATGGTGGCGATGATCGGCTGCAGCCGGCCGAACACGACGATGCAGCCGTTGACGAAACCGGCGGCCGCGCCCGCGGCGAGGCAGGCGATGATGCCTGCGGCGATCGCGCCGGGGCTGCCGTCGATGAGGGTCGAGCCGAGGCAGTCCACCATCGTCATGACGGCGCCGACCGAGAGATCGAGCCCGCCGGTCAGGATCGGCACGGTCTGCGCCATCGAGACGAAGATCAGCGCGAGGCTCTCGTTGCTGTTCTCGACGAGGATGTCGATCGAGAAGCCTTTGGGGTGCAGCGCGTTGTAGAGGAGGTAGAGCGCGGCGAAGAGGACGACCGCGATCCAAAGGCCGATGCTCTGGGAGATGCGGAGGGCGAGGGGTCTCACTGCGGACGTCCTCCCCCCTTGCGATGAGGGCGAGGGTCCGGGGTGGTTTCCCCTCCCCCAACCCCCTCCCGCGAGGGGAGGGGGCTTTTGACGTGGGGGGTCACGCCGGGGATTCCTGGAGTGAGAGGTTGAGCGACGTCGCGACGATATTCGCCTCCGTGAGCTCGGCCCCGGCGAGCTCACGGACAACGCGGCCGTCGTAGAGGATCAGCACGCGGTCGGCGCAGCCGATCAGCTCGTCGTAGTCGGTGGAGTAGAGGAGGATCGCGGTGCCGGCGTCGGCGAGATCGCGTAGGAGCTGATACATCTCCTGCTTGGTGCCGACATCGATCCCGCGCGTCGGATCGTTCAGCAGGACGATGCGCGCGCCGGTCAGCAGCCATTTCGCGATGACGACTTTCTGCTGATTGCCGCCGGAGAGGGTCGCGACGGGGTCGGCCTTGTCGCCGACCTTGATGCGCAGCTTGGCGATCATCGCGTCGACGCGGGCGGATTCGCGCGTGCGGTCGATGACGATGCCGCGCGAGAGGTCCGGCAGCGCGGCGAGGGAGATGTTCTCGTCGACGGGCATGGCGAGCAGCAGGCCCTCGGTCTTGCGGTCCTCGGGGATGAGCGCCATGCGGTTCGCGCGTGATTTGGCGGCGGCGGGACCGCGGATGTGGCGGGGCGCGCCGTCGATCGCGACTTCGCCTTGGACGCCGCGCAGCACGCCGAACAGCGCGAGGAGGAGCTCGCGCTGGCCTTGCCCGTCCAGGCCGCCGACGCCGACGATCTCGCCGCGTCCGACCGTGAAGCCGATGTCGTGGAGGCGGGATTCCCAGCTCAGGCCGCGCACTTCGAGCACCGGCTGGGGCGCGGCGTTGCGCGCGGGCTTGGGCGGATACACGGTGGTGATGTCGCGCCCGATCATCATCCGCACGATCTCGTCGTGCGTGCGCGCGCCTTGCGCGAAGGTCTCGATATGCTGCCCGTTGCGGAACACCGAGCAGGTGTCCGCGAGTTCCTCGATCTCGTGCATGCGGTGGCTGATGTAGAGCAGGCACAGGCCCCGATCGCGGAGGCCGTGGAGGATGCGATAGACCTTCTCGACATCGGCTGCGGTCAGCGCCGAGGTTGCTTCGTCGAGGATCAGCAGGCGCGGGTCGCGGCCGAGCGCTTTCGCGATCTCGACCATCTGGCGGCGCGAGAGGGGCAGGCTTCGGACGCGGGCGCGGGGGTCGATGTCTTCGCAGCCGACGCGGGCGAGGAGGTCTTCCGCGCGGCGGCGCTGGGCGCGCTGATCGATCAGGCCGAAGCGGCGCGGCGGGCGGGTGATGCCGATATTGTCGGCGACCGAGAGGTCGGGGATCAGCGACAATTCCTGGAAGATGCAGACGATGCCGGCATCGTTGGCGGCCTGCGGATCTGGCAGCGTGATCGGCTTGCCGTCGAGCGCGATGGTGCCTTCGTCCGGCTGCACGACGCCGGCGATGATCTTGATGAGCGTCGATTTGCCCGCGCCGTTCTCGCCGAGCACGGCGTGGATCGAATGCGTCCGGCAGGCGAAGTCGACGCCGGTCAGCGCGCGCACGCCGCCGTAGCGCTTGCTGACGCCGATGAGCCGCAGGGCGGGCTTCAACCCGCCGTCGCGTGCCGGCGGGTCGAGACCCGCCCTACGGCTCTCCAACGTCGGAGACTCTACTGCGTGTTCTTCTCGCTCTGGGACATGATCTGCGGCGCGGTGAAGTTGACGCCGCAGGGCGGGAACGCGTTGTCGGCGAAGAACTGCTCGTTCAGGTTCGGGAAGTAGTTCTCGCCCGCCTTGAGGTTCGTGAAATCCGCGACCGGGATCGGGATCGAGATCAGTTGCGGCATCGCGTTGCCCTTGAGCGCCGAGATCGCCGCCTTGATCGAGATCGCGACGAGTGCCGGCGACTGGCCGTAGGACATGCCCTTCAGTCCGTCCTTGGCGTGATCGGCGATCTGCTTGCGGAAGTTGTTCTCGCCCTCTCCTGACATCGGCACCATCGGCTGCTTGGCATCGATGAAGGCCTGCACCGTGCCGTCCGATCCGCCCTGCGTGAACACGCCGTCGAAATGGCCGTGCACCGCGATCGCGTCGGCCGTCACCTTCTGGCTGTCGCCGGTCGCCCAGTTTCCCACGACCTCGGTGATGTTGAAGTTGCCCGCTTTCTTCAGCGTGTCCTGGAATCCCTCGTGCCGGTCACGGTCGACCGAGTTGCCCGGCACGCCGCGCACTTCCAGAAGGTTGCCCTTGCTGCCGACATATTTCAGCAGCCATTGCGCACCGAGAACGCCCATCTGGTGGTTGTCCTCGTTCACCTGCATGACCTGGTCGGTGTCGAGCTGGTTGTCGAAGGGCACCAGCACGACGCCCTTGGCGTTCGCCTGCCGGATCACGCGGTCGAACCCGGTCGTGCTGACGGCGTTGATGATGATCGCGTCGTAGCCCTGATTGATGAAATCCTCGATCGACCCGAGCTGTGCCGCGGCATCGACGCCGACCGAGACCACCTTGAAGTCCTTGATTTCGGGCTTGACCTCCGGCAGCTCCGCGTAGGCCTTCGCGGTCTTGATCATCTGGATCCGCCAGGTGTTGCCGACATATCCGTTGGCGAGCGCGATCCGGTACGGGCCCTTCTTGGCGGGCCATTGGAAGAACTTCGTCTGGTTGTTCCAGGGCTTGAAGCATTGCGTATCCGCGCCCGGCCCGCTGACGATCTTCGGACCGGCGGCGATCGCCGGGCTGGACATGAGAAAGGCCGCAGCACCGATGGCGGCCAAGCGGCTGGTCATCCGCATGATGGTCGTCTCCCCATTTTCGCGGCCGTTCCGTCCGGCCGCTGGCGCGATCATCCTTCGATCGCCGCCGCAACGGCAAGCCCTTTGGCGGCGCGTCAGCCGAAGCGGTAGACGCGAACCGCGTTGTCGTGGAGCAGCGCGCGCTGCTCCTCCGCGGGCCGGTCCGCGACGACGTCCTTGAAGCGCTCGCACATGTCCTGGAACGACATGTGGCGGCGGCCGACGGGGTAGTCGGTCCCGAACATCGCGCGCTCGGGTCCGAACGCTCGCACGATCATGTCCACCACGCAGGCGAGCGCGGGGAGGCTGTGGTCGGTCGCGTAGTTGCCGTAGGCCGAGAGCTTGATCGCGACGTTCGGTTGCTCGGCCATGCGATGCAACCCGTCGCGCCAGTGCTTCATTCCGGCCTCGTCGCGCTCGGTCGGCGTGCCACAGTGGTTCACGACGAATGTTTGGGCGGGGAAGTCGCGTGCGAGGCGGGCGACCTCCTCGGCCTGGTGCGTGTTCATCAACAGTTCGAGATGAAGCCCGTTCGCCTGCATGGACGCGAGTCCGCGCCGCCAAAGCGGATCGTCGACGATCCCGCGTTCCGCCCAGCGTTTTGCCGGGTCGGGGTGCCATCTTATGGTCTCGCGGATTCCGACCACGCCGCGATGCGCCGCGAGCGCACCGAAGACCGCGTCGGGATTATCGGCGCGGAGATTGGCCCAGGCGATGGCGCGCGCCCCGATCCCCCTCGGCTTCTCGAGTGTCTCCAGCCACTCGACTTCCTCGGTCGGCGGGCGCGTCCGATCCCACACCGCTTCGATGTAGACGGAGCCAACGACGTTCTGTGGCCCGACATCTTCGAGATAGTCGGACGGCAGATAGGTTCGGCGGAGGTATGCGATGTCGCCGAGCGCCTTGATCCCGGCATCGTCCGAGGTGAGCCAGGGATGGCGGCCGAGTGAGAGGTCCCAGAGATGGTGGTGTGCGTCGATGATCGGGCCGTCGTAGCGCGCCATCGCTTATGGCCCGTCCGCCTTGAGGATCTCGCCCGCGAGATAGAGGCTCCCGCAGATCAGCACGCGGCCGGGCCGTTCGTTCTCGGCGGCAATGTGCGCAAGCGCTGCGGCCGCCGTTGGTCCCGGGCGCGCCACCCCGCCCGATGCCGCGACGACCGCGTCGACTGGCAGCGCGAGATGCTGATGCGGTTCCGCAATCGCCCACACCGACGCGGCGAGCGGCAGGAGCGGGCGGAGGAACTCGGCGGCGTCCTTCGTGCTTTTCATCCCGACGACGAGATGGATCGGCTCGTCGCGCCAGGCGTGCAGGTGTTCGGCCAGGACGACGCCGGCGCCCGGATTGTGGCCGCCGTCCAGCCAAAGCTCCCAATCCGGAGGGAGCGTCCGAGCGAGGCGGCCGCGGAGGCGTTGCATCCGCGCCGGCCATTCGGCGCGCGCCATGCCGGCAGCGAACGCGGCGTCGGGGATCGGCAGGCCGGAGGCCCGCAACGCCGCGATCGCGATGCCGGCGTTGTCGTATTGATGCGCGCCGGGGAGCGACGGGAACGGGAGGTCGAGCGTTCCTCCGGCATCGCTGAAGCGCAGGCGGTCGGCGAGCCGGCCGATCGTCCAGTCGCGGTCGCGCAAGACCACGGGGGCGCCCAGCTCGGATGCGCGCGCGAGAAATACGCCGCGGACGCCGGGCGGCTGCGCCCCGACCGCGACGGGTACGCCGGGCTTGATGATCCCCGCCTTTTCCGCCGCGATCTTCTCGATCGTGTCGCCGAGGAACTCGCGGTGATCGAGCGAGATCGAGGTGATCGCGCAGGCGGCAGGACGCTCGATCACGTTCGTCGCGTCGCCGCGTCCGCCGAGCCCGACTTCGAGGATGCACAGCTCCGCCGGATGCTCCGCGAACAGCACGAACGCGACCGCGATGAGCACCTCGAATACCGTGATCGGCTCGCTGCCGTTCGCCCCCTCCACACGCTCCAGCGTGCGCAGCAACTCGTCGTCGCCGACGAGCTCGCCCGCGACGCGGAACCGCTCGTTGATCCGCACAAGATGCGGCGAGGTGGTCACATGCACGCGCATCCCCGCCGCCTCGCCGATCGCGCGGGCGAAGGCGCAGGTGCTGCCTTTGCCATTGGTGCCCGCGACGTGGAGCACGGGCGGCAGCTTCAGCTCGGGATGGTCGAGCGCCGCGAGCAGACGTTGCAGGCGTCCGAGACTGAGATCGATCAGCTTCGGATAGAGCGCGTACAGCCGCTCGATGATTGTGCCGATACGGCCTTCCGGGACGGCGAGGTCGCTCACAGGGCCGCCGAGACTTCCTGCTCGTGCACGCGCAGCAGACCGATCAGCCGCGCGAGCGTCGCGCGCAGGTCGGCGCGCTTCACGACCATGTCGAGGACGCCGTGCTCCAGGAGATACTCGGCGCGCTGGAAGCCCTCCGGCAGCTTCTCGCGCACGGTCTGTTCGATCACGCGGGCGCCGGCGAAGCCGATCAGCGCGCCGGGTTCGGCGATCTGCACGTCGCCCAGCATCGTGAAGCTCGCGGTGACGCCGCCGGTGGTGGGGTCGGTGAGCACGGTGACGAACGGCAGTTGCGCCTCCTGGACCATACGGCGCGCGATGACGGTGCGCGGCATCTGCATCAGGCTGACGGCGCCTTCATGCATGCGCGCGCCGCCCGAGGCGGTAAACACGATCAGCGGCGCTTCCTGAAGCACGGCGAGCTTTGCCGCGGCGACGATGCCCTCGCCGACGGCGGCGCCCATCGAGCCGCCCATGAACTCGAACGCCATCGCCGCGACGACGGCCTTGTGGCCGCCGATGGTGCCGTGTGCGACGAGCAGCGCGTCATCCATGTGCGTCTTGTCGCGTGCGGTGCGCAGCCGGTCGCTGTAGCGCTGGCTGTCGCGAAAGCGGAGCGGGTCGACGGGGACCTTCGGCAGCTCGATGCGCGTGAACGAGTTGGGATCGAACGTCCAGGCCAGGCGCTCGGGCGCCGTTGCGCGCAGATGGTGGCCGCAATGCGTGCAGACCTTGAGGTTCTTCTCGAGGTCCGCGGTGAACAGCATCTGCTCGCAGGACGGACACTGGATCCACAGATTGTCGGGAACGTCGCGTCGCCCGAGCAGCGTGCGGATTCGCGGCCGGACGTATTCGGTGAGCCAACTCATGCCGCCTGCCCCACACGCGCGCCCCGAACCCCTTCTGCCAGCGCGCGCACCTGATCGAGCACGCGCCGCACGGTCGCCGGTCCGGCGCGGCCTTGCGCATCGAGCGTCGTGGCGATGATGTCGCACAGGGCAGACCCAACCACGGCCGCATCGGCGACGCGCACCGCATCGGCAGCGTTCGCCGGCGTGCGCACGCCGAACCCGATCGCGATCGGCAGGTCGGTCGCATGACGGACGCGCGGGATGGCGGCGGCCAGGCTTTCGACGCTCGCGCTGCGCGTACCGGTGATGCCGGTAATGGCGACGTAGTACACAAAGCCCGAGCTGCGATCGAGCACCTTCGGCAGCCGGGCTTCGTCGGTCGTCGGCGCGACGAGACGGATGACGTCCAGCGCGTGCGCGGCGGCGTGCGGAAGCAGCAGGTCCGCCTCCTCGCTCGGCAGATCGACGACGATCAGGCCGTCGACGCCGGACACCGCCGCATCGGTGCAGAACCGGTCGACGCCGTAGGAGAGGATCGGGTTGAGATAGCCCATAAGAATGATCGGCGTCTCGTCGTCCTCGCGCCGAACCTCACGCACCATGGCGAGCGTGTGGCACATCGACGCGCCGGCAGCGAGCGCGCGCTTCCCGGCGGCCTGGATGATCGGGCCGTCCGCCATCGGGTCGGTGAACGGACAGCCGATCTCGATCAGATCCGCGCCCGCGTCCGCCATTCCTCGCAGTAGCGCCAGCGACGTCGCGCCGTCCGGATCCCAGGCTTCGATGAAGGGGATCAGCGCGCCCCGGTTTTCGCGGCGGAGTGCCGCGAAGCGCGCGGCGATTCGGCTCACAGCTCAACTCCGAGGTGTTCGGCGACGGTGAAGATGTCCTTGTCGCCGCGGCCGCACATGTTCATCAGCACGATTGCGTCCTTCGGCATCTCCGGTGCGATCTTCGAGACATGCGCGAGCGCGTGCGCCGGTTCGAGCGCGGGGATGATCCCTTCGGTTTGCGTGCAGAGCTGGAACGCGGCAAGCGCTTCGGTGTCGGTTGCCGCGACGTACTCGACGCGGCCGATCTCGTGCAGCCAGGAATGCTCCGGGCCGATGCCGGGATAGTCTAGCCCTGCCGAGATCGAATGGGCTTCGGCGATCTGGCCGTCCTCGTCCTGCAGCAGATATGTCCGATTGCCGTGCAGCACGCCCGGGC
>DATAPS010000502.1:0-7142 GCA_036265085.1 Acetobacteraceae bacterium
CCCACGATCACGTTGTCCCGCAGCTCGGCATAGGCCTGCCGCCGAGCGTGGAGGCCGCCACGCTTGCCGAGCGTGATCAGCTTCTCGGCGACCGGCCGGAGGTCCTTCGCCTTCGCCAGCGTCGTCGTGATCTGCTCGTGCTTGAACAGCGCGTGCGCCAAGTTGCGGAACATGGCGATCCGGTGGGTGCTGGTAACGCCGAGCTTCCGGCCGGCTACTCCGTGGCGCATCGCGATCAGTCCTCTGTCGTCGGCTCAGGCGGGCGGCTCAAAACGGCTCTTCGAGCCGCTTGGCGAGATCCTCGATATTCTCCGGCGGCCAGCCCGTCACGGTCATGCCCAGCGAGAGACCCATGGAGGCCAGCACCTCCTTGATCTCGTTGAGCGACTTGCGGCCGAAGTTCGGCGTGCGCAGCATCTCCTGCTCGGACTTCTGCACGAGGTCGCCGATATAGACGATGTTGTCGTTCTTCAGGCAGTTCGCGCTGCGGACCGACAATTCGAGCTCGTCGACCTTGCGGAGCAGGTTCCGGTTGAACGGCAGGTCGTCCTGCGGCTCGTCGGTGCGGATCTGCTGCGGCTCGTCGAAATTGATGAACAGCTGCAGCTGGTCCTGCAGGATGCGGGCGGCGAGCGCCACCGCATCCTCGGGCGTCACCGCGCCGTTCGTCTCGACCTGGAGCAACAGCTTGTCGTAGTCGGTAACCTGACCGACGCGAGTCGGCTCCACGCGGTAGGACACGCGGCGGACCGGTGAATAGATCGCATCGACCGGGATCAGGCCGATCGGCGCATCCTCGGGACGGTTGGCGGTCGCGGCGACGTAGCCCTTGCCGATATCGACCGTGAACTCCATGCCGAGCTTCACGCCGTCGTCGAGCGTGCAGATCACCAGGTCGGGGTTCATGACGTCGATGTCGTGGCCGGCCTGGATCTGGCCCGCACGGACCTCGCCGGGACCGGTCGCGGTCAGGACCATGCGCTTCGGGCCCTCACCGTGCATCCGCAGCGCGAGCTGCTTGATGTTCAGCACGATGTCGGTCACGTCTTCCCGCACGCCGGGAATGCTGCTGAACTCGTGCAGCACGCCGTCGATCTGCACCGCCTTCACCGCGGCGCCCTGCAACGACGACAGCAGGATGCGGCGAATGGCATTGCCGAGTGTCATGCCGAAACCGCGCTCCAGCGGCTCGGCAACGACGGTCGCAACGCGAGACGGATCGGAGCCGGATTCGACCTCCAGCTTCTCGGGTTTGATCAGCGATTGCCAGTTTCTCTGCAGTGGCACGGCACCCTCACTCAAAACACGGGTGGAGGCGCAACGCCCGGATTGGCGCGCGCCAGCATCAGTCCCTTCGTCGAACAGTCCCGATCAGACGCGGCGGCGCTTGCGTGGGCGGCAGCCGTTATGCGGGATCGGCGTCATGTCGCGGATGGCGGTGATCGCGAAACCCACGGCCTGCAACGCCCGCAGCGCGCTCTCGCGCCCGGAACCCGGGCCGCTCACCTCGATCTCCAGCGTCTCCATCCCGTGCTCGCGCGCCTTGCGGCCGGCATCCTCGGCGGCGACCTGCGCGGCATAGGGCGTCGATTTGCGGCTGCCCTTGAAGCCCTGGCTGCCGGAGGACGACCAGGCGATCGCGTTGCCCTGCGCGTCCGTGATGGTGATCATCGTGTTGTTGAACGTGGCGGCGACATGCGCCACGCCCGAGATGATGTTCTTGCGCTCTTTCTTGCGGGTGCGCGTGCCGGCGGCGGGCTTCCCCATTACTTCGTCACCTTCTTCTTGCCGGCGATCGCGACCGCCTTGCCCTTGCGGGTGCGGGCGTTCGTGTGGGTCCGCTGGCCGCGCACCGGCAGGCCGCGGCGATGGCGCAGGCCGCGGTAGCAGCCGAGGTCCATCAGGCGCTTGATGTTCATCGCGACTTCACGCCGCAGATCGCCCTCGACGCGGTATTCCCGGTCGACCATCTCGCGGATGCGCAGGACCTCGTCGTCGCTGAGCTGATTCACCCGGCGGTCGTCGGGGATGTGCAGCTTCGTGCAGATCTCGGCGGCCTTGGTCGGGCCGATCCCGTAGATGTAGCGCAGGCTGATCGTCACCCGCTTGTTGGTCGGGATATTCACGCCGGCAATGCGCGCCACGCTCAAACACTCCTTGATCGCCAGGATCGCTCCTGGTCGGCCCGGCTATGAAGCCTGCCCTTGCTGTCGCCTTGACCCTGAGGCCTGGAAATGGGACGCGCGCCGCCATCCGGCGGGTGCGGCTGAGGGCGCGCAATATAACGCTCCGCTAAGGGAAGTCAACGCAAGCAGGTCAACTCTGCGTTACCACCGCCGCGCAGGTCGGCACATGCAGCGGCGCGAGCAGCTGTTCGATCTCCGCAGCCACCGTCTCCACGTCCGCCATGCCGTTGATGGAGTGGAGCCGGCCGAGGGCCTTGTAGTGCGGGATGATCGGCGCCGTCTGCTCGTTGTAGGCATCGAGCCGCTGCTGGACGACTTCGCGCCGGTCGTCCGCCCGGCGCGTGAACTCGTGGCTGCCACAGACGTCACACGTATCGGCGACCTCCGGCCGCTTGAAGATGTCGTGGTAGCTGGTGCCGCATTTCGCGCAGGTGAAACGTCCCGCGATCCGCTCGACGAGAGCGGCGTCGTCCACCTTCAGCTCGATGACCGCATCGAGCCGCGTGCCCTTGCCGGCGAGCATTGCGTCCAGCGCCTGTGCCTGCGGCACCGTGCGCGGGAAGCCGTCGAGGATGAACCCCTTCTTGCAATCGGGCTGCTCGATCCGTTTGGACAGCATGGCAATGATGACGTCGTCCGAGACGAGCTTGCCGGCGTCCATGACGGCCTTCGCCTGCCGGCCGATCGCCGTTCCGGCCCTGACCTCGGCGCGGAGCATGTCGCCCGTGGAGATCTGGCAGATGCCGTAAGCCTCCTCGAGCCGCTTGGCCTGTGTTCCTTTCCCGGCGCCCGGCGGTCCCAGCACGATGAGATTCAACGCGTTCTCCCCTTCACGCGGGCCTTCTTGATGAGCCCTTCATATTGATGAGCGAGCAACTGCGACTGGATCTGCGTCACCGTATCCATTGTTACCGACACCACGATCATAAGGCTGGTCCCGCCGAAGTAGAACGGGATCCCGTAATTGCTGATGAGAATCTCCGGCAGCAGACAGACGACCACGAGGTAGAGCGCGCCGATCGTGGTTAGGCGCGTGAGGATGTGGTCGAAATAGTCGGCGGTCTGGGTGCCCGGGCGGATGCCGGGGATGAAGCCGCCGTATTTCTTGAGGTTGTCCGCGGTCTCCTGCGGGTTGAATACCACCGCCGTATAGAAATAGCTGAAGAAGATGATCATGCCGGCATAGGCCGCCATGTAGAGCGGTTGACCGTGCGCAAGCGCGTTGCCGATGGTCGCAAGCCAGCCGCCGGCCGCGCTCTGGCCGGAGAATCCGGTGATCGTCGCCGGAATCAGCAGGATCGAACTCGCGAAGATCGGCGGGATGACGCCCGAGGTGTTGATCTTCAGCGGCATGTGCGTGGAGTCGCCGCCGAACATCCGCTGCCCGACCTGCCGCTTCGGGTATTGCACGACGACCCGGCGCTGCGCCCGCTCCATGAACACGATGAAGGCGATTACAGCGACGCCGATGACGAGGAAGCCGAGGATGAACACCGGGCTGAGCGCGCCGGTGCGGCCGAGTTCGAGCAGCGTGCCCATCGCGTGCGGCAGATTCGCGACGATGCCTGAGAAGATGATGAGGCTGATGCCGTTGCCGATTCCGCGCGCGGTGATCTGCTCACCGAGCCACATCAGGAACATCGTGCCGCCGACCAGCGTCACCACGCACGAGACGCGGAAGAACACGCCGGGGTCGGTCACCGCCGCGCCGAAACTGCCGTGCATGCTCTCGAGCCCGACGGCGATGCCGTAGGACTGGAACATGGCGATCAGCACGGTGAGATAGCGCGTGTATTGGTTGAGCTTCTTGCGCCCGCTCTCTCCCTCTTTCTTGAGGGTTTCGAGCGTCGGGACGGCGGCGGACATCAGCTGGATGATGATCGAGGCGCTGATATAGGGCATGATGTTCAGCGCAAACACGGTCATGCGCCCGAGCGCGCCGCCGCTGAACATGTTGAACATCCCGAGAATGCCGCCGCCGTTCTGCTGCAGCAGTTCGCCCATGACGGTGGCGTCGACTCCCGGCACCGGAATGTAGGTGCCGACGCGATAGACCAGGAGCGCGCCGAGGGTGAACCAGATGCGTTTCTTGAGCTCGGTCGCCTTCGAGAAAACGCTGAAATTCAGATTTGCTGCAAGCTGCTCGGCTGCCGAGGCCATCCGATGCGTCCTTCGGGGGTCAGTGGGAGAGATGTAGCGCGGCTTCCCCCCTCACCCAACCCTCCCCGGCGGGGCGCGGGCTTAAACTTGCGAAGGCCGCGAAAACCCTCTCCCCGCACGCGGAGAGAGGGTTGGATGAGGGGTCAGGCCGCGGCGCCGTCGGTCGTCGCCGCCTCGCGCTTCGCCACCGTCGTCGTCACCGTGCCGCCCGCGGCCTCGACGGCCGCGATCGCCTGGGCAGACGCGCCCGACACCGTGACAGTCACCGCGCGGCCGATCTCGCCGGTGGCGAGGAGGCGCACGCCCACCACCTTGCCGCCGCGCACCAGGCCCGCCGTGCGCAACGTGTCCTCAGTGATCGGCTGACCGGCGTCGATCTTACCTGACTCGATTGCCTTGGCGAGTGCGCCCAGATTCACCGGCGCATATTCCTTCCGGAAGATGTTCTTGAATCCGCGCTTCGGCAAACGGCGATATATCGGAAGCTGGCCGCCCTCGAAGCCGTTCAACGCCACGCCCTCGCGCGCCTTCTGGCCCTTCACGCCCTTGCCCGACGTCTTGCCTTTGCGGGACCCGATGCCGCGGCCGAGGCGTTTGGATTTCAAGCGCGAACCCGGGTTGTCGCGCAGTTCGTTCAGCTTCATCTCAGGAAAACTCCTCGACCCGCACGAGGTGCGCCACCTTGCGGATCATGCCGCGCACGGAGGGGGTGTCCTCCAGCTCGCGCGTGCGGCGGATCTTGTTCAGACCGAGGCCGATCAACGTCTCCTTCTGGCCCGGCTTGCGGCCGAGCACCGAGGCAGTCTGCGTCACCCGGACCTTCTTCGTGGAGTCAGACGGCGGCATCGGTCGTCTCCACTACGCCCGCCGGCGTCTCGCGCCTGCCGAGCAGGTCAGATACCTTCTTGCCGCGGCGCGAGGCGACCGAGCGTGGGCTCGCGCAACGCTGCAGCGCGGCGAAGGTCGCCTTGACCATGTTGTGCGGGTTGCGGCTGCCGAGACTCTTGGCCACCACATCGCCGATCCCGAGCGTCTCGAACACCGCGCGCATCGGGCCGCCGGCGATGATGCCGGTGCCCGCGGCGGCGGACCGCAGCACGACGTGCCCCGCTCCGAATTCGCCATGCACATCGTGGTGCAGGGTGCGGCCTTCCTTCATCGGCACGCGGATCATCGAGCGCTTGGCGCGGTCCGTCGCCTTGCGGATCGCCTCCGGCACCTCGCGCGCCTTGCCCGCACCGTAGCCGACGCGGCCCTTCTGGTCGCCGACGACTACGAGGGCCGCGAACGCGAACCGGCGTCCACCCTTCACCACCTTCGCCACACGATTGATCGTAACCAGCTTGTCGATCAGGTCGTCGCCGCCGTCATGGCCGCGATCCCGGTCGCGGTCGCGACCCCGGCCGCCGCCGTCGCGCGCATCACGTGCCATTGTCTAACTCCTCAGAACGCCAGCCCGCCTTCGCGGGCGGCTTCGGCCAGCGCGCGAACGCGACCGTGATACAGGTAGGCGCCGCGGTCGAACACGACGTTGGTGACACCGACCGCGATCGCCCGCTCCGCGACGAGCTTCCCGACTGCGGCGGCCGCTGCCTTGTCGGCCCCACTCTTCAGGCTCTCACGCAGTGCGCGGTCCATCGAAGACGCGGCGGCGACGGTGCGGCCCTGCGCATCGTCGATGACCTGGGCGTAGATATGCTTGCCCGAACGGAACACCGACAAGCGGGGACGCCCCGCCGCCTTGCGGCGAAGTTGAAAGCGCAGGCGCGACCGGCGGCGATCCCGGAGATCCTTGTTGTCGCTCACTTCTTCTTGCCTTCCTTGCGCCGGATGATCTCGTTGTCGTAACGCACGCCCTTGCCCTTGTAGGGCTCGGGACCACGCCACGCCCGGATCTCGGCGGCGACCTGCCCGACCTGACGTTTGTCCACGCCTTCCACCTTCACGGCTGTCGGGCGCTCGCAGGTGATCTTGATGCCGTCAGGGATCGGATAGACGACGTCGTGCGAGTATCCGAGGTTGAGCACGAGGTTCTTGCCCTGCACGGCTGCACGATAGCCGGTGCCGGTGATCTCCATCGACTTCGAATATCCGGCGGAAACGCCTTTAACCATGTTCGCGACGAGCGCGCGCGTCGTGCCCCACATCATCCGCGCGGGCGTGGAGTTGCCCCGTGGCGCGACGCTGAAATGATTGCCCTCGACCTTCGCCTCCACCTGATCGGTCAGGTCGAGCTTAAGTTCGCCGAGCTTGCCCTTGACCGAGAGCGTGCGGCCGGCGATCGCGACCTGCACGCCGGCCGGGATCTCGACCGGATATTTGCCTACGCGGGACATGCGTACGGCCTCCTCAGAAGACGCGGCAGAGCACTTCGCCGCCGACATTGGCGGCGCGTGCCTCTGCATCGCTCAACACGCCGCGCGGCGTGGACAGGATCGAGATCCCGAGCCCCGCATAGACACGCGGCAGCTCCTTGATCTGCGAGTAGACGCGACGGCCCGGCTTGGAGACGCGGGTGATCTCCTTGATGACCGGCTCGCCCTCGTTGTACTTCAGCTCGATGCGCAGCTGTGCGACGCCCGGCCGCAACTCCTCGGCGCTGAAGCCGCGAATGAAGCCCTCGCGCTTGAGCGCGTCGAGCACGTTCGCGCGCAGCTTCGATGCGGGCGCCACGCACGAGGTCTTCCGGGAGCGCTGCGCGTTGCGGATTCGGGTGAGCATGTCACCCAACGGATCTGACATCGACATCGGCGGCTCCTTTTACCAGCTCGCCTTCACCATGCCGGGGATCTGGCC